>CAZKCB010000100.1:0-7495 GCA_964550965.1 uncultured Oscillospiraceae bacterium | reverse complement strand
TATGGAATGACTCAAGGTTTTGAAACAAAGAGGCTCCTTGATTATGCGATGGCCGCATCGTCGT
Source organism: uncultured Oscillospiraceae bacterium (assembly GCA_964550965.1). Taxonomy (GTDB): domain Bacteria; phylum Bacillota; class Clostridia; order Peptostreptococcales; family Anaerovoracaceae; genus STD2-154. The sequence goes on along the minus strand of CAZKCB010000100.1, from coordinate 7,431 downwards.
TTGCTCTTGAATCAGCGACTCTTGTGAATCAAGCAATAACCATTGAAGAAATCGAACAAAGGAGCAAAGAAAGACCTGCGATAATCGTGTGAGATTTTGATGAAAAAATTAATTTTGTTCGGAACACAGTGTTTAAGTGGAATGTTTTGTGGTATCATCCAAAAAGCGACCTAAGGCGTGTTGTATAAGAAACAGGAGGATAGCGAAATATGAAAGACTTAAAAGGAACTAAGACGCTGGAGAACCTTCTGCAAGCGTTTGCAGGGGAATCGATGGCCAGAAACAAGTATACCTATTATGCCTCCAAAGCAAAAAAAGAAGGCTATGAACAGATCTCAAACATTTTTCTGGAGACTGCAGGAAATGAAAAAGAGCATGCAGAATTGTGGTTCAAACATGCTGTAGGAATCGGTACTACGGAAGAAAATCTTTTAGCTGCCGCTGCAGGAGAACACCATGAGTGGACAGAAATGTATGCGGAAATGGCTAAAACAGCAAGAGAGGAAGGCTTTACGGAAATCGCTCTTCAGATGGAATCTGTTGCCAAGATCGAAAAAGAGCATGAGGAAAGATATCTGACGCTTGCGCAAAACGTAAAGGCTGGAACTGTCTTCGAAAAGTCAAATGACGTTCTTTGGCAGTGCTCAAATTGCGGTCATACCTATTGGGGAAAGAAAGCCCTCGAGGTTTGCCCGGTATGCAAACATTCAAAGGCTTACTTCCAAGTCAAACCCGAAAACTATAAGTAGAACTGGGCAGTAAAAATTTACAAACAGCAGTTTTGAAATTTGTTACATAAGTTGCTGCCAAATTTACTAAGATGACAAGAAGTGAGAGGACATACGCGTATGCCCTCTTTTTTCGTGCAGAGCAACTCGTCTAAGGTTCCTTTTCGTTTCCGGATATGTTAGAATGATATTCGTTAAAAAAAGAGAGAAAAAACGAACAGGAGATCAGGAATGCAGCAAACAGCAGATTATCTAAATAAACTGAATCCCGAACAGCGGGAAGCCGCGGTGCATCTCGACGGGCCGCTTCTGATCCTTGCGGGTGCGGGAAGCGGAAAAACAAGTACGATGACACATCGTATCGCTTATATGATTCGCGAAAAAGGGGTTTCACCCTATAATATACTGGCCGTGACTTTTACAAATAAGGCGGCGAAAGAAATGCGTGACCGTGTCGAGGCACTTGTCGGAGACGGCCTTAATATGTGGATCCTTACATTTCATGCGGCCTGTCTTAGAATATTAAGAATGTATGGAGATCGGGTCGGCTATGGCAAGAATTTTGTCGTATATGATCCTGACGATCAAAAGACAGTCATCCGCAACGCACTTAAGGAACGTGCAGTCGAAGATAAAAAAATGACTCCGGCCTATGTGCTTTCGATCATCAGCGACTGTAAGGAAAAAGAAATCAGCCCTGAAGAGTACGAAAGAACAAACGGAGAGAATCCAAAAGTAAAATTGATCGCTGATATCTATAAGAGTTATGAGCGTACTCTGAAAAACAATAATGCCATGGATTTTGACGATCTGATCCTTCGTACGGTCCAGCTTCTGAGTACGGATGAAGAGGTCCTACTCTATTTTCAGAACAAATTCCGCTACATCATGGTGGATGAATATCAGGATACCAATTACATGCAGTATCGTTTTGTCAAACTGCTTGCGGAAGGCCACAACAATCTCTGCGTTGTCGGCGACGATGACCAGTGCATTTACCAATGGCGAGGGGCAGATATCAATAATATTTTGGATTTTGAAAAAGATTTTCGTGGAGCCAAAGTCATCAAACTGGAACAGAACTATCGTTCCAATGCGAATATTTTAGCTGCTGCCCACTCGATAATAAAAAACAACAGCGGGAGAAAAGCAAAAGAACTTTGGACCGAAAAAGAAAAGGGTGAAAAACTGCGCTATTATCGTGCGGATGATGATAAAGAGGAAGCTCGCTTCATTGCAGCGGAGATCGACCGCGTTTGCGGATCTGAACGAAGCTTCTCCGATATTGCTGTGCTTTATCGCACAAATGCGCAGTCAAGGCGTTTTGAAGATGCTTTCTTTGGAAAAGGCATTCCCTATCGTGTGCTTGGAGGCTTCCGTTATTATGATCGCAAGGAAGTCAAGGACATGATGTCCTATATGCGTGTTGTTCAAAATCCTGCCGATGATCTTTCTCTGGAGAGGATCATCAACGAGCCGAAAAGAGGAGTCGGAGATAAAAGCGTCGAAAAACTGAAAGCACTTGGACGCGTCAGAAATGAAAGCCTGCTTACCGTTTTATCGGATCCGGAGGTCTGGGATGGAATGTCTGCGGCTGCCGGGAAAAATATAGAAGAACTTTCCGGCGTCCTTAATCTGCTGGCGCAGGAACGTGAGAATCTCAAAGTCTCGGATATTTATGATGCGCTGCTTGTACGAACCGGCTATCTTTCGGCCTTGGAAAAGCAGAATACGGTTGAATCCGAAAGCAGGGTCGAGAACCTTTTGGAATTCAAATCCGCTATTTACGATTATGAAAAAGAAAAAGAGGATGCCGGAGAAATCGGAAGCTTGAGTGAATTTCTTGAAAAGATATCCTTGATGGCCGAGGTGGACAATCATAAGGCCGGCGAAAACGCAGTCGTTTTGATGACTCTTCACAGCGCAAAAGGTTTGGAATTTCCGGTGGTCTTCATGCCAGGTATGGAAGACGGACTTTTCCCGAGCTGGCGGAGTTTTGATAAAAAAGATGGTATCGAAGAAGAACGCCGCCTTTGCTATGTAGGAATCACAAGAGCAATGGAACGTCTTTACCTGACAAGCAGTGAATATCGTACGATGTACGGCAAAGGAGAGCATACTCGGGAGTCCCTGTTTTTAAGGGAAATCGATAAGAACCTGATCGAAGGCGATGGGATCTGGAAGGAAAAAGGTTTCGACCGTTACAACGGGATCGGAGATCCGACACCTGATTTTTCGCTCGGAGAGCCTTTTCAGCCGTTTGCGCATATGAAATCTGCAGCAGAGACAAAGGCACCAAGACCTGTGCTTGCTGCTTCAGAGCTTAACGCCGGAGACAAAGTCAGCCATAATAAATTCGGAGCCGGCCAGATCATAAGCCTTGAAGGAAATACCGCGACAGTTGCTTTTGACAGTGTCGGCATCAAAAAACTGGCGCTTGATATCGCTCCGCTCAAAAAGCTTTAAAATCAAAGGACAGGCAGGGGATCCATAACGTGGATAACAAAATAAAACAAATAAGAGAAAAAATAGAAATATTGAATCGCGCGGCGAAAACCTATTATCAGGATGATCTGGAGATCATGCCTAATATTGAGTATGACCGGATCTACGATGAACTTTTGGATTTGGAGAAAGAAACGGGAGTGATCTTATCCAACAGTCCTACCGTGCGGGTCGGATATGAATTGCTGAGCAACCTTCCCAAAGAACGGCATGAAAAGCCCATGCTGTCCTTGGATAAAACAAAAGACGAAACTGTTTTGACCGATTGGCTCGGTACGAAAACAGGGATCTTATCATGGAAGCTCGACGGTCTTACCATTGTGCTGACCTATAAGGACGGTGAATTGACCAAGGCCGTTACCCGGGGCACCGGTGAAGTCGGGGAAGTCATTACAGGCAATGCAAAAGTATTTGCAAATATCCCGTTGCGCATTCCGTATAAAGGGAATTTGATCCTAAGGGGCGAAGCGATCATTCGTTATTCGGATTTTGAAAAAATCAATAATGAAATCAATGATGCGGATGCGAAATATAAGAATCCAAGAAATCTTTGCAGCGGATCGGTCAGACAGTTGAATAATAAGATCACAGCGGAAAGGAATGTATATTTCATTGCATTCGGTATTGTGAAAACAGATGATGTAGATTATAAAAATTCGCGTCTCTTTCAATTGGAATGGCTAATGAAGCAAGGCTTTGATGTTGTTGGCTATAAGACGGTAAGTGCCGGGAATATAAAAGAAGCGATTGCAGGATTCGCAATGGAAATCGGCGAAAGTGATTATCCCTCGGATGGTCTGGTCCTCATGTATGAAGATATTTCTTATGGAGAGTCATTGGGAAGCACTTCAAAGTTTCCAAGAGATGCGATCGCGTTTAAATGGCGGGACGAAATCAAAGAAACAAAATTGCTGGAAATAGAATGGAGCGCGTCGAGAACCGGCCTGATCAACCCGATCGCCGTGTTTGAGCCTGTAGAATTGGAAGGAACAACAGTCAGTCGAGCCAGTGTTCACAACGTCAGTGTATTGGAAAAATTAGAACTTGGAACAGGCGATGAGATCTGTGTATACAAGGCAAATATGATCATTCCGCAAATCTCTAAAAATCTAACGAAAAGCGGAATGGAAGAGATCCCTGCATTTTGTCCTGTCTGCGATGGAAAAACGGAGATAAAGCAGGAAAATGGCGTGAAGTTTTTATACTGTACAAATCCGGATTGCCTGGCAAAAAACATAAAGGCCTTTGGTCATTTTGTCAGCAGAGATGCTATGAACATCGATGGACTATCCGAAGCCACAATAGAAAAACTCATCAACAAAGGCTTTATAAAGGAATTCGCAGATATCTTCCATTTGGAAAAGTTCAAAGATGAAATTGCAAGTATGGAAGGGTTTGGAGAAAAATCCTGCCAGAATCTGATCGCCTCAGTGAACAAAGCAAGAAATACTACGCCTATAAGGCTACTTTACAGCCTGGGGATACCGAACATCGGCTTGTCGAACGCAAAATCCATAAGCAAACACTTCGATTATGATTGGGCGGCGATCCAAGGCGCGTCTCATGAACAGTTGCTTACAATAAATGGCGTCGGAGATATCATGGCAGCTGCCTATGTCCGATTTTTTGAGGATGAAAAAAATATCGGGTTTGTTCAAGACATTCTTCGGGAGATCCGATTTGAAACAAAAACAGACGCGAAGCAGCATGAAGCAATCTTTGAAAATATGAATTTTGTAATAACCGGTTCACTCGAAACATATCAGAATCGAAATGACCTTAAAAACGAAATTGAGGAAAGAGGCGGGAAAGTTACTGATTCTGTGACCTCAAAGACAAATTATCTCATAAACAATGATAACCTTTCCAATTCAGCAAAAAATAAAAAGGCAAAAGAAACAGGAGTGGCTATCATCACAGAAAACCAGTTTATTGAATGGATCAATAACGGGATAAGACCGTAAAAAAATAAAAGGATGTTATATATGACAACAAAAAATGAAAGAACCACAGAAGTAGCGCGAAGGAAGACCTTTGCCATCATTTCCCATCCGGATGCCGGAAAAACAACATTGACAGAAAAACTGCTTCTGTTCGGTGGTGCGATCAGGCTGGCCGGAACCGTAAAGGGCAGAAAAAACAGCAAATATGCGGTATCCGATTGGATGGAAATAGAGAAGGAAAGGGGTATTTCCGTAACTTCCAGCGTCATGAATTTTGATTACAAGGGATTTCGGGTCAACATATTGGATACCCCCGGCCATCAGGATTTTAGTGAAGACACCTATAGAACATTGACCGCAGCAGATAGTGCCGTCATGTTGATCGACGGGGCCAAGGGCGTCGAAGAGCAGACAAAAAAGCTGTTTCATGTTTGCCGTATGCGAGGGATCCCTATTTTTACCTTCGTCAATAAGATGGACCGATTCTGCAAAAATCCGTTTGATTTGATGCATGAAATCGAAGAAGCACTTGGAATCAGATCCTGCCCCATGAATTGGCCGATCGGCATGGGAGATACATTCAAAGGAGTTTACGATCGACGCAAAGCGCAGGTAGAACTTTTCGCGAGCGGAGGCCATGGGCAGAATATGGTGAGCTCGAGCACCGGCGGCGTTGAGGACGAAAATATAAAAAATCTTTTGGGGACCCATCTATATGAGCAGCTGAAAGAGGAAATAGAGTTGTTGGATCTTGCCGGAGATGAATTTGACCAGGAAAAGGTTTTGGCTGGTGAGTTGACACCGATGTTTTTCGGCAGCGCGATGACCAATTTCGGAGTTCAGCCTTTTCTGGAAGAATTTCTGAGACTTGCTCCATCGCCGGGCAGCAAAAAAAGCAGTGTAGATACTATTTTGCCTGACGACGAAGATTTTTCGGGTTTTGTATTTAAGATCCAGGCGAATATGGATTCGGCGCACCGCGATCGCATTGCCTTCATCAAACTTTGTTCCGGCAAGTTTGAAAAGGGGATCGAGGTCCTTCATGAGAGGACCGGAAAAACGATCCGTCTCTCACAACCGCAGCAATTTTTTGCGCAAGAGAGAAGTGTTGTCGAGGAAGCCTATGCCGGCGACATCATAGGGGTATTCGATCCGGGTATTTTCAATATCGGAGATACCTTGTGCGGCGGGAAAAAACGCTTTCGATTCGAAGGGATTCCGATGTTTCCCCCTGAACATTTTGCGACGGTCATGACAAAAAACGCGCTGAAGAGGAAACAGTTTCTCAAAGGAGTCAATCAGATCGCAGAGGAAGGCGCTATCCAGGTATTCAAACGGCCGAACATAGGCGTGGAAACCTTGATCGTCGGCGTAGTCGGTATTATGCAGCTTGAAGTGCTTGAATACAGACTGAAAAATGAGTATGGCGTCGATATCATTATCCAGCAGCTTCCCTATTCGCTGGCTCGCTGGCTCGTTGCGGAGAAAGTGACGGAAGACATTCTCGGTTATATGGATTCCTGTGTTCTTGTAGAAGACAGATACCAGCGGCCGGTCATCCTTTTCACAAGGCCCTGGGAAATCAAGCGGGTCGAAGAAAAAAACAAGGGCATCGAGCTTCTTGAGGTTGCACCTCTATAATGGGAGGGAGTCGAGGAACATATTTTGTGCTAATGAATTCCGGAGGGAACAATGAAAATAGGAAAAATCGACAGTGAGTTATTAGAAAGAATCGTATTCCAGAACATCCGCTTTCGGCGACCGGAGGTTTTGACACGACCGGGGATCGGCGAAGATTGTGCGGTAGTCGATTTTGGGACCTATGACTGTGTCCTTTCTACAGATCCGATCACGGGAGCTGTCGGAGACATTGGCCGTCTTGCAGTTCATATTTCCTGCAACGACATTGCAACAAACGGCATCGAACCGCTCGGCATCATGCTCGCCTGCATGCTTCCTGAGGGGACGACAGAGCAGGAACTGGAATGTATGATGAAGCAGGCCGGAGAAGCGGCCGAAAAGCTTGGCGTTGAAATCATTGGCGGGCATACCGAAGTGACCGCAGCCGTCAATCAGCCGGTCATCGTTTCAACGGCGCTCGGGCGGGCCCTAAAAGGCGGGTCGCAGAAAGCCGAAGACATAAAACCCGGAGATTACGTTCTTCTCACGAAAACGGCCGGCCTTGAAGGAACAGGCCTCATTGCCTGCGATCCTGAGGAAAAGCTCGTTGGCGTTGTGAACCCGACCACAGGCAA
>CAZKCB010000099.1:0-7514 GCA_964550965.1 uncultured Oscillospiraceae bacterium | reverse complement strand
AAAATGAGGACCGGCTTTGATCGTAAATTCATCAAATGGCTCCGTCAGAGGAAAGGGTAGTTCTTTTTTGCGGAAGACGTTTCTGCTTTCGACATCGAGAAGAACAGAGTAAGTCGTTCCGTGAAAACGGATCTCACCGGCTTCGTCACGGAAAAGGAGTTCCCGTCGGAAATAAGGTCCTTTTCTCTGGGAAAACCAGGTGCTTCCATAGAGCCTGATGCACGAATCGATCGGTTTGACGACTTCGATCGAGAGGGAAACGATTGCAAAAGCAAGCCCGTGCTGTATGGTTTCGTTGAAGTCAGCCTTATAATCCATCAGATGTTTTTCCGCCAGACGGGCAAATAAAATCTGATAGGAGGATAATTTCATAAATTGATTTTCGTTGAGATGAAGCACTTCGACTTCAAATTCATAAACGCAGTCGTGTTCGCTGCCATTGGGATGTTCCGTCATAAGATTTTCCGCCTTGTAGATTTCTACTTGATTCTTCACTGCTGGTTAGGTTAGGGAAATAAAATAATGGCCGCTGTGCCGGGACTCCCCGAAGCAACGGCCATTATCATTATACTACAATTTTAAGATCTATCCATTCACTTTTTTAATAGCGGCAGCCATTTTCTCCGGAAGGATAGAGCACCATTCCTCGGAGATGGAAGCGACGGATACGCGGAGTCCTCTGCCTCCGAACGGAACCGTAAAGATGCCGTCCTTTTGAAGTTCTTCACCGACTGCATCGCAATTATCACAAGGCACGATAGCAAAGAAGCCTGAGGTGAACGGACAAGTCACAAGTCCTGCCTTTTCAGCGGCCTTCATAAAGGCGTTGCCGCGGCGAAGAAGGAGTTCAAGCGCTTTTTCACGTTCGGAAACCACTGTGCCAAAAAGTTCCTTGTTCTCAAAAATACGGCTCAAGGCTACCATCGCGCAGCGTGTGCCGTTTGACCAGGTCCCTCTGTTGGTGAATGCATTTACAAGCTTGAATTCATCGGTGATTGCCTTGTTCGGAGAAAGGCAGATCAGCGCGCCTCCACGCATGCCGTAAAGTGTATAGCTCTTTGACATGCTGAATGCGACGAGCGGAAGAAGATTTTCCGGAAGATTTTCGAGCTTCGGAAGGAATTCTCTGACTTCGAGCGCGTTTCCTGCAAAATCAAGATAGGCAGCATCTACGAGCAAAACGATTTTCTTTGTTTTATCTGCTGCTGCAGTTTTCAAAAGAGCAAGGACATTGTCCCAATCTTCAAGTGTGAGCGAATAACCTGTCGGGTTATGCGCCGGTGTGTTGATGATAATAACAAGTCTGTCTTCACGGGACAAAAGTTCATGGACTTTTTCTGCGAAGCCCTTGTGATTGAATTTATAATTTTCATCGAAAAGAGGATAGGTTTCCAGCTTACGCTCGATTTCCTGTGCGATCGTGGCATAGGGGCTCCAGTACCAGTCTGAAGTCAGGATCGTATCCCCTCTTTGCGTATAGTTTTGGATCGTGTTATGGATCGCACCGGTTCCGCCCGGAGTAGCAACAGCTTCCACGTTGCAGGAAGGAACGTGATCCATAAAGACTGCTTTGACCGCAGCGTCTAAAAACGAAGGTACACCGGTAATCGGTGCATACTCTGCATAATCGACCGGGAGAAGGCCTTTTAGAACCTCTACAACGGAAGATAGGACTACCAGATTCCCCGAATCATCAAGGAGAGAGCCTACCGTAGCATTTGCAACCTTGTCCTTGCCGACCTGTGCAATCATGTCTTTTGCCTTCTTATTAATACCGAAAATCTTATCCTCCCCGGATATGACTCTGGTATTTTCTTCTGCCATAATAAATTTACTCATATCATCGACTCCCTTCTTTTTGTAAGTTCTTATTTAAGGGTTTATTATAGTATGAATTATTATACAACGCAAGTTTTTTATGCTCGTCTGTTCAAAAAAAAGAACGCTCGAAGGTAATCCGGAGCGTTCTTCTTATATGTCTGCGTTTATTTATGCATCTTATATCGTCAGTAAGCTCAAACATGCTTGCATCTGCTTTACTGGAACAAGTAGCTTGTCATCGATAGAGAGCCAAGAATGCAAGAATCATTGAAAACCGAAACCCGGTCATTTTCTCTTGCGGCTCCGAGAATGTAAAGAAGCGGGTAGTAGTGATCCGGAGTCGTAACGGCATCACGCATGTATTTGCCGGTCGAATTAGGGCTGACCACTTGATTGTATTTGCCCGCCAATATGCTTTCCTTGATAAATTCGTCAAAATCTTCTGCCCAGGTAAAGCCCTGCTGGCTTTCCTGATTGAAAAGTGAAGTATTGTGCACTACGTTTCCGCTTCCCAGGATCATAACGCCCTGATTGCGGAGTGAGCCGATTTCGCGGCCGATCTGATAATGCGTCAGGGCATCTGCACCTGCATCTATACTGAGCTGATATATTGGGATGTCAGCATCCGGATACATTTTACATAATACGGACCACGTTCCGTGATCGATGCCCCAACTGTTATCGATCCGGACCTCTCTGCTGATAAGATTTTTTGTAAGGTGAGCAAGCTCAGGTGCACCCGTTACCTTGTAATCCACTTGATACAAAGCATCGGGGAAACCATACATATCATAAATCATTCTAGGATGTCTTTCATCGGTCGTTTTACTTCCGTTTGTGTACCAATGGGCAGATATGATAAGGATCGCTTCCGGTTTTGGAAGCTCTTTCCCAAGCTGTCTCCAAGTTTGTGTAAACTCATTGTTTTCAATGGCATTCATAGGTGATCCGTGGCCTATAAATATTGCCGGAGCTAGTTCATTCATCTGCATTCCTCCGATCCGATCAGAATAGTATTTGTCAAAGTGTGTTTTTAATTGATATCCGTTTCGGTCTGGTTTAAACAAAGAAGATATATGGAAATTAAAAGCAAGATTATTTTTCTAAAGATGGTTTTCATTGTAATCAATGGAAGGTGAGAATATAATAATAATATATTGTTCTTTGCAGATCAGTTGAACATTTTTAAATTGGAGATTTGTGAAATGCAGAATGTATTGTGTGCTCATATTAATGGAAAGACTTTTGAAGAACAAAGCGTAAAAGAGCATTTGTGTAATGTTTCAGCTAATAGTAGGGAATACGCTGCGAAAATTTCTCTTGCTGCAACAGGAGAGTTGATTGGAATTTTACATGATATGGGTAAGGGAACAAAAAAATTCGATGCGTACATACACTACAGCGCAATGCATCCCGAAGATAAATCTTTAAAGGGTACTATAAACCATTCTACGGCGGGCGCAAAATTTATTTATGATAATTTTTATAATGCAGAGGATGCTGATTCTTACCAACGCTTTACAGCGCAGCTTATTTCGCTGGCGATTTGTTCTCATCATGGTGGACTCATAGATTGCCTGGATCTTGTCGGTGCTGATAAATTTACAGAAAGAATGACGCCGGATAAAGATATTTTATACAATGAAGCAATGGTTTCATTTGTGCGTGACTGCGCTCAAATGGATTACATTAAGGATCTATTTAAAAAGTCAAAAGAAGAAATCAAAGCCGTGCTTACAAAAATTAATGGAATTGATGATTCTGCCGGATTTGGAAAATTTGCTGCCGGAATGTTAGAAAAATACCTCTTTAGTTGTGTTATCGATGCAGACAGATACGATACTTATACATTTATGGAAGGGAAGGAGCAAACACCTGGAATTGAAAAGTTTCCTTTGTGGATGGAACTTTCCGAAATACTTGAAAATAAGCTTAAGGATTATCCTAAAGTCAGCAGCATGGATTTGTTGAGAGAAGAAGTCTCTGAATCCTGTAAGAACTTCGGAAGTAATCCACCGGGAATCTATCAGCTTGCAGTTCCGACTGGTGGAGGAAAAACTCTTTCCAGTTTGCGCTATGCATTAGAGCATGCGAAGGGATCTGCAAAAAATGGAAAGACTGTTTGCAAGGACCGGATATTTTATGTAATTCCATACACTACAATAATAGATCAAAATGCCAAGGAAATAAAAGATATTCTGGGTCACGAAGAGCTGATTCTCGAACATCATTCAAACCTTGTTTTTGATGAAGATGACAATGACGAAAAGGAAGAGTTTCAGAGCGCCTATAAGCTTTTGACAGAAAGATGGGATAGTCCTATCATTTTGACTACAATGGTGCAGTTCCTTGACACTTTGTTTGGCGGCGGAACGCAAAATGTTCGGCGAATGCACAACCTTGCAAATTCAATTATTATATTTGATGAAATTCAGGCAATTCCAATCAAATGCATCAATATGTTCAATAGTGCGGTTAATTTTCTGGCAAATATTTGTAATGCGACAATTATACTTTTCACCGCCACACAACCACTTTTAGACAAAACAGAAAGGCCCTTAAAGCTAAGTGAAAATCCAACCATAACGGCAAATATGCGTGAAAAATTTGAACAGCTTAAACGCGTTTGTCTGGTTGATAAAAGGATCTGCGGCGGTTACACAGCAACCGCATTGAAAGGTTTCGTATTAGATGTGATGGATCCTGCCAAATCCGACAACGCAGCAGAAAGTGTATTAGTAATTTTAAATACCAAGAATGCGTCAAAGGAAGTTTTTAATGAGTTGCAACGAGAAAATGCTGATTTGCCTGTGGAAAAAAAGGCGCTGCTTTTTCATTTGAGTACTAATATGTGTGCGGCTCACAGAATGAAAATTCTAACCGATATGAGAGCGCAACTGGGACATCAGAAAATTATTTGCATTAGCACACAACTAATAGAAGCAGGGGTGAATATTTCCTTTGAATGTGTTATTCGATCTCTGGCTGGGCTTGACAGCATAGCGCAGGCCGCGGGGAGATGCAATCGGCATGGAGAAAAAGAACGCCAAAATGTTTATATCGTGAATGTTTCCGAAGAAAATGTGAGTAGATTGGCAGATATCAAAAAAGGACAGCAATGCACAGAAAGAGTGTTTGACGACTTCAATGATAATCCAACGGCATTTGGAAATGACTTGCTTTCCCCAGAAACCATGGATAGGTATTATCAATATTATTTCCATGAGCAAAAAGGAATAATGGATTATGCATTATCGAAAAAACATGAAAGTAAAGCAATGTATGAAATATTAGCAGGTAATCAAGAAGCGGATAACGCATTTAAGGGGCGTAATGGTAATAAATCAAAATTAATGTTAAAGCAAGCCTTCAAAACTGCCGGTAATGAATTTCAGGTAATTGAGCAGAATACAACAGGGGTAATCGTGCCATATGGAGAAGGTGAAGAATTGATCTCTCTTATAAATAGCAACTGTAATTTAACTGAATTAAAACAGTATTTAAAAAGGGCACAACAGTTTTCGGTAAATTTATTTGAAACAGACAAACGAAAGCTTGAAGAAAAAGCGGCTATTGTTGCGTTAAAGGACGATCTGATTCTTGTGCTAAGAGATGGGTTCTACAGCGATGAAATCGGAGTTACATCTGAAGGCGCACCAATGGAATTTTGTAATTATTGAGAAAGGAGAGACAAATGGAAAAAGAGAACAGTGTTGAATTTAAAGTCAGCGGGCGCTATGCGCTTTTTAGCGACCCCATTAATCGTATCGGCGGAGAAAAGTTTTCATATCAAGTTCCAACATATCAAGCCTTGAAAGGAATCCTCGAGAGTGTGTATTGGAAACCAACCCTGATATGGATCATTGATGAAGTGAGAGTAATCAATTTGATTAAGACCCAATCTCAAGGAATCAGGCCGATTAATTTTAGCGGAGGCAATACACTTTCTATTTATACCTACTTAACAAATGTTGAGTATCAGGTAAAGGCACATTTTGAATGGAATTATAACCGTCCTGGGCTGGAGCAGGATCGGAATGAAAACAAACATCACCAAATTGCCAAAAGGATGATCAAATGCGGTGGAAGAAGAGATGTTTTTTTGGGAACTCGAGAATGCCAGGGATATGTAGAACCGTGTAAGTTCGGAGAAGGGGAGGGCGCCTATGACAATTACGGGGAACTTTCCTTCGGACTGATGTTTCACGGCTTTGATTATCCGGACGAAACAGGAGCGGATAAGCTGGTTGCACGACTGTGGAGAGCGGAGATGAAAGACGGTTACATTAAATTCCCTAAACCAGAAGAATGTGACAGTACATTAAAAAGAGAACTATCTTCGATGAAGCCTAAAATATTTGATGCAAATAATTGTAGCGGATATGAGGAATTTGAAAAGGATGGAGTGTTAAGTGAGCTGGATTCATAAATTGTACGATACCTATGAAAACTGCTTAAGTGAAGTAGGGATCGTGGGCGCGGATGAAAATAGAATGCCCCTTCTTCCCATTGCTCATTCAACCCAAAATGCTCAGATTGAAATTGTTATTAATGAAACCGGCGAGTTTAGACGGGCAAGAGTATTAGACAAAAGCGAAACGGTTACGATCATTCCGGTAACTGAAGATTCAGCTACAAGGAGTAGCGGCATAGCGCCGCATCCTCTTTGCGATAAGCTACAGTATGTAGCAGGAGACTACGCTGCCTTTATTGAAAAGAAGAAAGGCGAAGAATTTTATAAGCAGTATATTGAAAAACTTGAAAACTGGTGCAATTCCAGTTACCGGAACAAAAAAGTTAATGCGGTTTTATGTTACCTGAAGAAAAAGACGCTTATATCGGATTTAGTAAGCCAGAAGATCTTGGAATGCGATGGCAGCGGCAAACTTTCGGAAGGCGTGAAATTGGGAATCAGTGATCAAAGCGATGCGTTTGTAAGATTTAGAGTAGAAACTCCAGGTGAGAGTGACTCCGCAGTTTGGCTGGATCAGAACGTTTATAACAGCTATATCAATTATTATTTGAGCCTTCAAGAAGATGTCGCATTGTGCTATGTGAAAGGACAAGAGGTCCCATGCTCGGAAAAACATCCGGCAAAGGTTCGAAACACAGGGGATAAGGCAAAGCTGATTTCGGCAAATGATGCTAGTGGTTTTACATATCGCGGACGATTTGCAGATAAAAATCAGGTCGTAAGTGTCGGCTACGAAACTTCACAAAAGGCGCATAATGTATTGCGTTGGCTTATTGGCAAGCAAGGTTATAAAAATGGAGATCAGGTGGTGCTCGCATGGGGTACTGAAAACCAAGACCTCCCGGGGACACTTGAAGATACGCAAGACAGTATATTCGGAAAAGAAGAGCCCGCGGTTATTTCAACAGAACAGGAATTTGCGAAAAGACTTCGTAATGCTATCACCGGCTACCGCTGTGAGTTGGATACAAAGGCTGAAATAATAATAATCGGGCTTGATGCAGCAACTACAGGGCGATTATCGATAACCTATTACCGGGAACTGAATGGTTCGGATTTTCTGGATAGAATCGAAAATTGGCACAGAACTTGTGCATGGCGACACACCTATAAAAAAGTATCTGACGGGTTTGATGAAAAAGGAAAACCAAAATTCAAGAATATCAGCTTTATTGGAGCCCCTTCCCCGAAGGACATCACGTTAACGGCGTTTGGAGAT
>CAZKCB010000098.1:0-7627 GCA_964550965.1 uncultured Oscillospiraceae bacterium | reverse complement strand
AAAGGGTCTCTGCCGCAAATGCTATCTCTTCTCCGCTCATGTCGTCAAGATTACAGGAAAGCTCAGATATTTCTTCATTCGGCTTTTGCAAATCTGCCCTATGGTCTTCCGCAATTGAATCGTCAGGTTTTATTACACTTTCCCCGAGAAAAGCACGTATGCAGTTGACCGCCGAAAAATCTTTTTTGCCCATTCCATAACCGATCGAATCGACCTTCATGACCGGCATTGTCCCATATTCCTTAACATAGTGTTTTAGGAGCGCTGCTCCGGTCGGCGTGCAAAGCTCTCCGCGGATCGTTCCTCCATAGATCGGAACGCCTTCAAGGAGCTTTGCGGTTGCGGGCGCCGGCACAGGAAGGATGCCGTGTGCGCATTGGATCTGCCCGCAGCCCACATGGATCGGCGATGCGACGATCTGTTCGGGCGCAAGTTCCTCAATCAGAAGCGAAACGCCCACGATATCGGCGATCGCATCCATGGCGCCGACCTCATGAAAATGGATCTGCTCGACCGGCTTTCCGTGAATAAACGATTCCGCTTCGGCAATCAGCCGATAGACCTCCATCGTATCTTGTTTGACCTTCTGTGAAACTTTCAGGTTTTCGATGATCTCTGAAATCTCTCGCATCCCGCGATGGTTCTGAACATTTTCGCTATGGCAATGCTCGTGCGCATGGCCATGTTCATGGCTATGCGCTTCCTCTTCAGCGCCTGCAATCGTGACGCGGATATGGGTGCCGCCGACTCCCAACTTTTGGACCCGCTCCCTCTCGATCTTCACATCAGGAATGCCAAGTTCATTCATTTTATCTATGAACCCTTCCGGATCCGGGAGCAGCTCGGAAAGAGCACTCATTATCATGTCTCCGGCAGCGCCCATATTACATTCAAAGTAAAGTGTCCTCATTTTGTCTCCCCCATTTTATTGATTCGATTTGCGAGAAACCCGGCTCCGAATCCATTGTCGATATTAACGACGCTGACTCCGCTCGCGCACGAGTTGAGCATCGATAAAAGTGCCGTGATCCCGCCAAAGCTTGCACCATAACCCACGCTTGTCGGAACAGCGATCACCGGGCAGTCGACGAGTCCTCCAACCACACTGGCGAGAGCTCCCTCCATTCCTGCAACAGAGATCACGACACGCGCCTTGGAAAGCGCCGGCAGATGGTCAAGCAATCTGTGAAGACCTGAAACACCGACATCATAAAGCCGGATCACTTGATTCCCAAGAACCTCTGCGGTCAACGCCGCTTCTTCTGCAACAAACATATCGCTTGTTCCACCCGATGCTACAACGATCGAGCCTGCACTGCATTGACAAGGCTTTCGATTGACGATGCCCATTTTAGGGATCTCGTGGTATTCAAGCTCATATTTTTCTGCAATAAATGCAGCCGCTTCGGCCTGCATTCTTGAAATCAGTATATTTTCAGCGCCGCTTTGGACCATGGCTCCTACGATCCCCGCGATCTGTTCCGGTGTTTTATTTTCTCCGAAGATGACTTCCGGGGTTCCCTGGCGTATGCTCCGATGGTGGTCGATTTTCGCATAGCCAAGATCTTCATAGGGCGCTTGTTTGAATCTTAAAAGCGCCTCTTCAGGTGTGGACTCTCCGTTTTTGACTGCATAGAGCAACTCCAGCGACTGGTTTTTATCCATTTTCCTTCTCCTCTTGTCTGCGTCTGAGTGTTCAAATTTAAGTCAAATAGCCTATTGGTGATATACTATTTATATTTATTCTGTACTGCTTTACCTTGGTTTCAGGTCTATCAAAATCTCTGCAAAATAAGGAGCAAGGCCCTCTATGATTTCTATTCTTTCGCTCAACGCTTTTTCGAACTGCTCTTCTCGGAGTTCGAGTTTCGCGGCACTTCCGATCACCCTGACACGCAGATCCGAAAAGCCTCTGCTCATCAGGAATTCTTCGGCCTCCTCGACCTTTGCGAGTAAGCCTTCCTCTATTCTTCTCCCTGTGGGTATCCTCGTTGCCAAACAGGCATAGGCCGGTTTGTTCCATGTCCAAAGACCTGCTTCTTTTGATTTTTTTCGGATCTCCTCTTTTGTCATCCCGCATTCCCTGAGCGGAGACCTTACGAAAAGTTCTTCAGCCGCTCTCATGCCGGGTCTGTCGGAAGCATCATCGGAAGCGTTATTCCCGTCAAGAAGCAGAAAATATCCGTCCGCTCCGGCCGCTTCCCGCACAAGGCCGAAAAGAGCTTTTTTACAAAAATAGCATCTCTCTTTGCTATTGTCTGCGATGTTTTCTTCAGACAACACTTCCGCTTTGATCACGGTAAGAGGAATAGACAGCTCTTTTGCGAGCTGCTTTGCAGCTTCTTTTTCAAAGCGCGGCTGAAACGCACTATCAATAGAATAGGCGTGAACGTCACAGCCGTTTTTGGTGGCGGCATAAAGCAAATACGTAGAATCCACTCCACCCGAAAAAGCAACTGCGGCTTTTTTATTTTCCGCGAAAAAATCTTCTATGTTCATATTCTTTTCCCCTTGAATTATCTAAAATAAAAGCCACCAAAACAAAGGCCTTTTTTTCTTTTTGGGCCGATGCCTTCGTGGCACAATTCTATCGTTTTTGTAAGATGTTCGGCGTCTTCTTGACGCGAGGTTTTGTAAATAATATAATGCGATTCTACAGTGCTGTCAATTGCTGCCGAAGCATTTCCGGTTTGTGCGAAAGTCTTTCTTGACAAGCGGAGCAAACCATGAAATTAATTGATTGCTTTTTTTCCTACATTGATATACAATTAAGTGTCAACCGTGTCTATATTTAAATTTGGTCTTTTATCTTGCACTTGTGTAAGCCAATAACAGTGGAAATCGAATTTTAATGAGCAGCTAATGATCTAATATATAAAAGTTTGCGCTTGTAACAGAGCGGCAAGCGGAAGGAACTTAATGGAAAATCTGATTTTTAATCAATTAAACCTCTCGAACGAAGTACAACGCGCTCTAAGCGAAATGGGCTTCGAGGAAGCGACTCCGATCCAATCGCTCGCTATCCCCCACGTCCTTGCAGGCCGTGACATCATCGGTCAAGCCCAGACAGGAACAGGAAAAACCTGTGCTTTTGGAATCCCGGCGATCGAAATGATCGACTCTGCGGTTTCAGGCGTTCAGGTCCTCGCTCTTTGTCCTACAAGAGAACTTGCTATTCAGGTCTCAGAAGAACTGAAAAACGTATGCAAGTATAAAAAAGGCATCAAGATCTTGCCGATCTACGGAGGTCAATCCATAGACAGACAGATCCTGGCTTTGAAAAACAAACCGCAGATCATTGTCGGAACTCCCGGCAGAGTCATGGATCATATGAGAAGACATACGCTGAAGCTTGGAAGCCTGAAAATGCTTATCCTTGACGAAGCTGATGAAATGCTCAATATGGGCTTCCGTGAAGATATCGACATTATTTTGGAAGAGCTCCCCGAGGAACGTCAGACTCTGTTGTTTTCGGCTACCTTATCCAGAGAAATCAAGGAGATCGCAAAGCTTTACCAGAAGGATCCAGAGCAGATCGTTACCGTACATAAGGAATTGACGATCCCAAGCATCGAGCAATTCTATCTGGAAGTACGCGAAGGTTCCAAACTTGAGCTTCTTTGCCGCCTGATCGATGCGAAAAACGTAAAACTCGGTCTGGTCTTTTGCAATACCAAAAAGCGCGTAGACGAAATCACAAGTTCTCTTCAAACCAGAGGCTATTCAGCCGAGGCTCTCCACGGAGATATGAAGCAGACCGAACGTGACAGAGTTATGAACAAATTCAGAAAAGGAACCATCGACATTCTTGTTGCGACGGATGTTGCTGCAAGAGGAATCGATGTAAACGACATTGAAGCGGTATTCAACTATGATATCCCGAGTGATGAAGAATATTACGTCCACAGGATCGGAAGAACGGGTCGTGCCGGCAAGAAAGGCATCTCCTACTCCTTCGTTTTCGGGAGAGACATCTACAAGCTCAAGGACATCGAACGCTTCACAAAATCAAAGATCCTTCCGATGCAGCCTCCGACGATTTCGGATGTTGAAGAAGTCAAACTGGAAGCTGCTACAAAGCAGGTCCTCGAGCTTCTCGAAGACGGCGGATACTCGAAGTATAACAAAGTCATCGAGCGCATCCTGTCCGAATCCGACAATGCAACAAGCATGGATATCGCCGCAGTGCTTTTCAAGCTGGCTTTTGACGAACTCGATCGCAGCTACGAGCCCTCGGATCTTGACGACTACAACACACAGTACCGCAAGGCCGGTATGGTCCGCTTATTTATGAACGTCGGCAGCATGGATAACATCCAGCCAAAGAACATCGTTCAGGGCATTGCCTCGAGAACTTCCCTGTCAGGAAAAATGATCGGAGCGATCGACATCCACAAACAATTCACGTTTGTCGAAATACCGGAAGCCAATGCGGCCGAAGTCACCGCAGCTATGGTCGACTTTACGTTCCGAGGCAGAAAGATCTCGATCGAAGAAGCAGGAAAACGTGAGAGACCTAAATCAAGCAAAGGCAGATCCTCCGGCGGTTACGGCGGCGGAAGTGGCGGCGGATACAAGAAAAAATACTAAAATGCAGCTATAGCGCATAAAAAAAGCGGTCTCTCACGAGGCCGCTTTCTTATTGTCTTTTTTATTTATGATAGCATCCAAGCACTTCGAGATAGCCGCAGGAAAGAGCCGCATGTCGAAGGGCCGAAGCGATCAAAGGATCATTGATGTTCCCAGAAAGATCGCAGAAGAAGCAATATTTTCCGCCCGTCATCGGACGGGATTCGATCCGAAGCAGATTGACATTGCCGGCCATGAAGGGAAAGAGCACCTCGCAGAGCGCACCGCTTCGATGTGCCGTTCTGAAAATCACACTTACCGCATCGCAGGTCTCGTCATACTCGGGCTCTGCTGCAATTACGATGAAACGGGTCCTGTTCGTAAGGTCGCTCGCGATATCCGGAACGAGAACTTCCAAACCATAAAGTTCGGCGGCGCGCCTCGATCCGATCGCAGCAAAACGCTTGTCCGAAGCTTTTGAGACTTTTTCGGCAGCACTCGCCGTATTGGTGCAGGCTGTCAGATCCCAAGCGCGGTTCCGAAGGAATTGTTCGCATTGGCGAAAGCCTTCCGGATGAGAAAAAACCTCTCTGATATCCGTAAGTTCGGTACCCGGTATCCCCATAAGGCAATGGCGCACTTCTACCCAGGTCTGATCTACGATATAACAGCCGTATCTGCGAAGGAGATCATACACCTCTCCGATCGCGCCGGTCTGCGAATTTTCAATTGGCACGACCCCATAAAGAGCTTTCTTTTCCTTTACTGCCACAAAGACATCTTCAAAGCTGTCATACGTAACACGCTCTGCCTCTTCGAAGAGCTGGACCGCAGCCTGTTCTCCCCATGCTCCGGGGATCCCTTGGTAAGCAACGGTCGCTCCACGTCTTTGGGGAGCTCTCGGGGCCGGAAGAAGTTCAAGGTCACCGCCTCCATAAACCAGCTTTCTCTGGCGAAGTTTGGAAATTGCCATCAGTGAGCGCATGAGCAATCCAGTCTCGTCTTTTGCCACATTTCCGGAAAGTTCCACCGCGCGATCAAGGACAGCCTGTTCTCTCGCATCATCCGTAATCGCAAGATTTCCGTCTTTTTTTATTTTTGCGATCTGGTCGCTCAATTCCATCCTTTTGCCGAAAAGTTCTACGATTTCTGCATCGATTTCATCAAGCGACTGTCTTGCCGCATCCATTTTTTTCTTCGTATCCATTTCTTTTCCCCCACATCCGGAATCCTTCTCGGATCGTTAATTAGCGATAGCCTGTCTTAATGCTTCGATTTTTCTCATGAGTCCATGGAAGAGTTCCGGTGTAACGGATTGCTGCCCATCGCAAAGTGCGCATTGCGGCATATTGTGGACCTCTATGATCAGTCCGTCCGCACCGACTGCGACGGCCGCCAAAGCAAGCGGTTCGACATAATACCAGTAGCCGGAGGCATGTGACGGGTCAACCATGACCGGAAGATGTGTCTTTCTACGAAGAACGGGCACAGCCGAAATATCAAGCGTATTTCGCGTCGCTGTTTCAAACGTACGGATCCCGCGTTCGCAGAGGATCACATCGTTGCTTCCGCCCGCCATAATATATTCCGCTGCCATCAGCAGTTCCTCGATCGTTGAGGAAAGCCCTCTTTTTAGAAGCACCGGTTTGCCGAGCCCTCCGACTTCGCGAAGCAAGGTAAAGTTCTGCATGTTTCGTGCTCCAATTTGTATGATGTCGACATCCGCCGCAAACGCGTCAAGATAGTCAGTCGACATGATCTCAGAAACAATAGGAAGTCCTGTTTTCTGTCTTGCGATCTTTAAAAGTTCGAGGCCTTCGAGACCGAGGCCATCAAAAGCATACGGCGATGTCCGCGGTTTAAATGCGCCTCCGCGGAGGAACGTCGCTCCTGAGTTGGAAACGTCTCTCGCGATGGAAAGGATCTGTTCCTCGCTTTCTACAGAGCAGGGGCCTGCAGCGACCGCGAAATGTCCGCCGCCGATTTTTCTTCCGGCAACATCGATTATGGTATTCTCCGGATGAAACGTTTTTCCGGCAAGCTTATAAGGTTCCTGTACTTTGATGACATTTTTTACGATGTCCAAGCTGATAAATGCTTCCGGAGTCAATGTCGAAGTGTCTCCCGCCAGGCCCATCATCGTTGTGCTTTCGCCTTTGATGTCCTGAACGACAAAACCTCTGGCCTCCATTTGCAATTTTAGATTTTCGACCGCTTTCGGGTCTGCATCCGGTGTTAATACTATAATCATTCGAGTCAACCGTCCTTTCTGTAAAGCAGGTTTCTATTTCAATGTTTGTGTTTTCTATTGATTGCACAAACACATTTCTTCGGTGTCCGTCTCTCTGTCCAAGAAAAGCCGGTCTGCCAGTATGGCTTGATATTTCAACATGTTTAAACCATTTTGTGTTTGGATTCCTCGTTTTTTCGCTTCTGCAAGGAGCTTTGTTTCCGGCGGGTCATAAATCAAATCATAAACAAGGGCTCCCTTGGGCAAAAGATCCAGAAACGAAAAGTCTTCATATTCATGAGCTGTTCCGGACATTCCCCGCGGCGTTGCGTTGATGAGAAGCGTCGTATCCGATGCAAAAAAACTTTTTTGCTCGTCGTTCCCATAGCCTAGCCGGATCCCTTTTACACGCTCACGGAGTTTTTGGATCTCCCGGCAAACCGCCGCCGCCTGATCTGTTCTTCTTGCCAGAACGATCACCGAAGCCGCCCCGTCGAGTGCTGCTTTTAAGGCAATGGTCCTTGCCGCTCCGCCGGCTCCGAGAAGAAGGACTTTCTGACCTTTGATGCTTCTCCCGTTTTCAAGAAGAGAGAGCATAAATCCTTTTCCATCCGTATTGTATCCGTAAAGTTTGCCTTTGCGGTTGACCACTGTGTTCACAGAGCCAAACAGCTTTGCCTCTTCCTCTATCTCAGATAGGAAAGGAAGGATATCGGACTTGTGGGGCATCGTGATATTAAAACCTCTAAATCGTTCTTTTCTTACCTTTTCGAGAAAAGCCGGAAGTTCACCTTTTTCGACAAAGATTTTTTCATAGGATGCCTCCGG
>CAZKCB010000097.1:2371-7632 GCA_964550965.1 uncultured Oscillospiraceae bacterium | reverse complement strand
GCACCTTCGATCGTCTTTTTGGGGCTGATTTTCGGACAAAGCTTATGCTTGCCGATCGCCAAGCCTGTAAAATAGGCAAAAACGTCTGTTCCAAAGGCACTGAATAAAACGAGCCACAGCAGGATCGCAGCATTTGTGCTGTCTATCAGATAGACATGAAACGAAAAAAAGATCACATAAAACGCGCCGGTCATCGTTGCCATTGCATCTGCAAGCGCTCTTTCTTCGATTCGGAAAAGGTACAGTAAGCTGGCAAGAGTCACTCCGAAAAACCAAAACATATACAATTGAGGTTCCGGATAAAAGAAACCGATGCCATAAAGCGCGGCGGCAGAAACATAACCGATGGTCTTGCAAGGTTTGATTCCCGTTGCTTCAAAAGCACTGTAGAATTCTCTGACACAAAGCAGCCCTATTGCAAAACAGAACAGCCAAAGTGCGACTCCTCCGAAATAAATAAATGCTAAAAGCGGCAGCATGATGAGCCCTGAAATGATCCTTGTTTTCATTTTACACCTCCAAAACGGCGTGTCCGTCCCTGATATTCTGTAATGCATTCCTCCAGACGTTCGGGTGTGAAATCAGGCCAATAAGTATCTGGAAAAATCAATTCACTGTAAGCGGTCTGCCAAAGCAGAAAATTCGACAGTCTAAGTTCTCCGCTCGTGCGGATCACGAGATCCGGATCAGGAAGCCCAACGGTGTAAAGCTGTTCCGAGAAAACCTCAGCGGTGATCTCTTCGGGCAGAAGCTTTCCTTCAAGCGTTTCTTTTGCCAGGGCACGCACAGCGCGCAAGATTTCGTCGCGTCCCCCATAATTCAAGGCAATGTGAAAGCAGAGCCCTGTATTTTCTTTTGTTCGTTCCATCGCCTCTTCGAGTTTTTTGACAGCATCTTTTGGAAGAGTACTGTAATCTCCGAGAATGCTTACTTTGACATTGTTTTGATGAAGCTCTGCCAGCTCTTTATCAACATAATAAACAAGGATCTTAAAAATGCCTCCGACCTCATCCTGCGGACGTTTCCAGTTTTCTGTCGAAAAAGCATATACCGTCAAATGCTCGATTCCGAGCGTCGATGTTTTTTTTACAATTTCTTTGAGAACCATCATCCCCGCATTGTGTCCTGCAAGTCTTGGTAATCCGCGCTGCTTCGCCCATCGGCCGTTTCCGTCCATAACAATTGCTATGTGTCTCGGCATTTGCTTCTGATCCAAGTTTTTCACCTCTTATCCAAGTGAGGGCGGTTCTTACCGGAACCGCCCTCTCAAATCTTCTTTATTTGTAAGCGTCCGGTATCCTACAAACAGTCAAGTAATGGATGCCTTCCTTTTCCTGCTGTCTGATGACACGCAGGAACCCGTCGGTTTCCTTGTTGTTTGGAGGAACCGACTCAAGTACCTGAAAGCCTTCACCGGCTTTCGTCAATTCCTGCTCCGCTTCTGTGAGAAGCATTCCTAAAAGATCCTTCATCAGACCTCCATGATTTCCTTTTCCTTTGCCAGAACGATTTCATCGATGTCTTTGATGCATTGATCTGTTTTCTTTTGGATATCGGCAAGCTCGGCTTTTACGTCATCCTCGGTCAGTTCACCTGATTTTTCATGCTTTTTCACTTCTTCGTTCGCATCTCTGCGCTCGTTGCGTACAGCAATTTTTGAATCTTCGCCTATCTTTTTGACGGTCTTTGTGAGTTCTTTTCTTCTTTCTTCCGTTACCTGCGGGATAACAAGCCGAATGCTTTTTCCGTCGTTTGAAGGATTGATCCCTAAATTCGCAACATTGATCGCCTTTTCGATGTCAGGAATGGATTTAGGATCGAAGGGAGTAATCAAAAGAGTTCTTGGTTCGGGTGCAGAAACATTCGCAATGTTTTTCAGTGGTGAAGGTGCCCCGTAATATTCAACGACGACCTTGTCCAGAAGGGCGGGATTCGCGCGACCGGCTCTGACTGTATTCAGATTTTCCTTTAAAACGCTTTTGGTCTTGTCCATTTTGTGTGCTAAACCATCTGTGATTTGGCTCATCTTTTTTTCCTCCTTATATTCTTCGTCTATTCGACGATCGTTCCTATTTTTTCGCCGCAAACGGCTCTGATAACATTTTCCGGTTCTTTCAGCCCAAACACATGGATCGGAATATGGTTGTCCATGCATAAAGAAGCCGCTGTAGAATCCATAACACCGAGACCTTTTTCAAGAAGATCCATGTGTGTAAGATGGTCTATTTTCTTTGCATTCGGGTTGGTCTCAGGATCGGAATCGTAGACTCCATCTACCTTTTTCGCAAGAAGGATCACATCTGCCTCGATCTCAGCCGCACGGAGCGCTGCCGTTGTATCCGTTGAGAAGAAAGGATTGCCGGTTCCTGCCGCAAAGATGACTGCAATGTTTTTATTCAAATGACTGATGGCACGTCTGCGAATATACGGCTCTGCGATCTCTTTCATCTCGATAGCAGACATAACTCTTGTCGGGATGCCGATGGATTCGAAAATATCCTGAAGAGCAAGCGCATTGATGCAGGTTGCCAGCATTCCCATATAATCAGCGGTTGCCCGGTCCATACTTTTACTCGTTCGGCCGCGCCAGAAATTACCTCCGCCTACAACAACAGCAACCTGGACGCCCATATCAAGCAAACGTTTGACCTGGCGGGCTACTTTCAAAAGCATCTTCTCGTCAAGACCTGTTTTTGCGCTGCCAGCAAGTGCTTCTCCGCTGATTTTCAATACAACTCTTTTGTATTTTGCCTCCATAAAGGTACCTCGTTTTCTTTTTCATTCAACAAAAGGACACTATAGCTAGTGTCCTTTTATTATATCACATCGATATGCTTAGTTGTTCATCTGTTTTGCAACTTCTTCTGCAAAATTTTCTTCTACCTTTTCGATGCCTTCGCCTACTTCAAAGCGGATCATTTCAACGACTTTGATCGCTTTTCCGACGGTTTTTGCTGTCTCTTCGACATACTGTGCAACGGAAAGATCTCCGTTTTTAACAAACTTTTGCTCGATCAGGCAGGTTTCCTTGAGCTCTTTTTTGAGTCTTCCGGCAACCATCTTCTCGATGATATCCTGGGGTTTCTCTGTGCCCCGCTCTTTGTTTTCATTCAAAGCCTGCTGGATCAGGATGTTCTTTTCGCTTTCGATATAAGCAGGATCGATAGCGGACTCATCAATGAATTTCGGATTCATCGATGCGATCTGCATTGCAACATCTTTTCCCATAACAGCAACGTCAGCAACCGACGCTTCTGTCTGAAGGCCAACGACTACGCCGATTTTTCCGCCGCCATGAGTATAACCCACATAAACGACACCGGGAGTCTCTGATTTGATGAATCTTCTGATGCTCATGTTTTCACCGATCTTTGCGATCTTAGCGTTCAGAACTTCTGTTACAGAGCCTTCTCCGAGATAATTCAATCCCATGAATGCGTCCATATCGCTGACATTATTTTCAAGTGTCAAATCAGCAAGATTCTTTACAAATTCAACAAATTCTTCGTTCTTTGCAACAAAGTCTGTTTCTGCATTGACTTCGATGATCGCAGCTTTCTTTCCGTCTGCGGAAAAAGCCAACTGTACAAGTCCCTGGGAAGCAACTCTTCCTGCTTTTTTTGCTGCTTTTGCAAGACCCTTTTCACGGAGAAGCTCGATCGCTTTATCCATATCTCCATCGGTCTCAACAAGAACATTTTTACAATCCATCATTCCTGCGCCTGTTCTTTCACGCAGTTCTTTTACCATACCAGCTGTAACAGCCATATTAAAAGCCTCCTTCGCTTAATTACGCTTCTGTAGTTTCCTCGGTTGTGTCATCCGCTTCTGCAGCTGCAGGAGTTGCGGGGCCTTCATCGAAAGATTCGCCCTGGTTTGCTTCGATAACAGCATCTGCCATGCGTCCTGCAATGAGTTTGACTGCTCTGATCGCATCGTCATTTGCGGGGATGATATAGTCGACATCATCCGGATCGCAGTTTGTATCAACGATACCAATGATAGGAATTCCGAGGATACGAGCTTCTTTGACAGCGATTCTTTCTTTCTTGGGATCAACGATAAAGATAGCTCCGGGCATTCCGCGCATTTCCTTGATACCGCCAAGATATTTTTCGAGCTTTTCGGCTTCTGCTCTGAGCTTAAGAACTTCCTTCTTTGTCAGTGCTTCAAATGTACCGTCGGTCTCCATGGTCTTGATATCGTTGAGTCTTTTGATACGCATGGAAATCGTTTTATAATTGGTCAGCATTCCGCCGAGCCATCTTTCGTTTACAAAATAGTTGCCGCATCTTACTGCTTCATCAGCGATAGCCGCCTGAGCCTGCTTTTTCGTTCCTACGAAAAGGATCGGCTTTCCTGTGCTTGCAACTTCCTTCATGAAAGCATATGCTTCGTCGATCTTCTTTACAGTTTTCTGGAGATCGATGATGTAGATCCCGTTTCTTTCAGTAAAGATGTACGGAGCCATTTTAGGGTTCCATCTTCTGGTCTGATGACCAAAGTGGACACCTGCTTCTAACAGTTGTTTCATAGAAATAATTGCCATTTTATTACCTCCCGGTTTTACTCCTCCATCCCTTATCGTATCGGAACAGCCTTTTCAGGCACCGCTTCCGGATTACAGGATGTGTGTGATAGAATGGGGCGGCCGATTTGCCGCAGACCCGCAAACAACTATACTATATATAAAGCCAAAATGCAAGGGCTTTTTCCCGCTTACAGGCTTGCCTTTACTGCAAAAACGCCCGATATCGTTTTCGTGTGTTCGGATAGAATCTTTGGCTTACGCGAAGGCTTTCTCCGCTTTCAAGACTCAGCATATAGCGGCTGATGCTTTTTACCTTTTCGAGGTTTACAACAAAGCTGCAATGACAGCGGCAGAAGCGTTCATCCAAGAGCTCGCCAAGATTTCTGAAACTGCCGTAGAAGCTCAGGACATCATCTTTTGTGTGAAGATGGATCCGTCGGAGCTCCTTTTCAAAATAGATGATATCTTCCATACGCACTCTGGTTGTTCCCTGTTTCGTTATAACCGCAAAGAATTCTTTCATTTCGCACCCCCATATCGGATATCATCCGAAACTTGCCGGCCGTTTTTTGCTTCCATAAATTCTGACGTTTATAATTATACATATATTGCATATTTGCTAATAATTTTCTAATAAAAACCCGCGCAGAAAAAAAGAACGGCCAAAGCCGTTCCTGGTTTACTTTTTATTTTGTTTGAAATCCCTGTTATTTTTTTAGAGCATTTTTTT
>CAZKCB010000097.1:0-2361 GCA_964550965.1 uncultured Oscillospiraceae bacterium | reverse complement strand
GCCCGCTTATTGTTTTAGTGCTGTTCTTCCCTTTTATAGGTGATCAGATCTTCTGCAATTTCGTGGACTGCGATCGAGACCGGCTTATCGATATCGACTTCAGTCAAGGTCGGCTTTCCGTCAATGATGTCTCTTGCTCTTTTTGCTGCCATAACAGCCAAAGTATATTTACTGTCGGCCTTTGTTTTCATAAGCTTAATGGATGGTTCCAACATGGGCGTTACCTCCTATAATAACTACAGTTCTTCTTTGTATTTTTCAATCAGTTCGTAAATGTCTTCTGCCACTTTGGAATGTTCGGCTTTGATAATGGCAGCAGTGCGTTCAACGGCTTCGCTGAGTTCTCCGTTTACCACACAATAATCATATTTGTCGATGTAAGAGACTTCCTTCAATGCTTGTCCGAGTCGCTGGTTGATCGCGGCTTCTGTTTCGGAGCCTCTTCCCGTGATCCGTTTTCTGAGCTCGGCCATCGAAGGCGGAAGGATGAAAATAAAGATCGCTTTCGGATATGACTGCCGAATTTGCATCGCTCCCTGAATATCGATCTCAAGGACTACATCATGACCTTTTTCAAGGTTTTCGAGGACCGCAGCCTTAGGCGTTCCGTAATAGTTGCCGAATACGCAGGCATGCTCGAGGAATCCGTCTTTCTCAAGGTATCCCAAAAATACTTCTTTCGAAACGAAATAGTAGCTCACACCGTCGATTTCGCCGGGGCGTGGCTCTCTTGTAGTCATGGAAACCGACAGGTCGATGTTTGATCTTTCCGTCAGGCTCTTACAGATCGTTCCTTTTCCCGCACCAGAAGGGCCCGAAACAACAAACAACAAACCTTTGTGCATATCCATCCTCTTTCTCTGTTACTGACCATTTAGTATAGTACATTTTCGCTCAATAAGCAAGCCGATCCAGGCATTTTCTATTCGATATTTTGAACCTGCTCCCTGATCTTTTCGATCTCGCTCTTGATTTCAAGAACCAGATTTGTGATTTCGCTGTCATTTGCCTTTGAACCGATGGTATTGGCCTCACGGTTCATTTCCTGTACGAGGAAGTCGAGTTTTTTGCCGTCAGGCTCCTTGCTCTCCTCGATGATGCGATCAAGTTGCAGAATATGGCTGTCTAATCGGACCAGTTCCTCTGTGATGTTGCTTTTATCGGCAAAAACGGCGGCTTCCAAAAGGATCCTGTCTTCAGGAACAACGACATTGCCATTCAAAAGATCATTGATCCTTTCCTTCATTTTCTGTGCATACCCAGAGACGACTGCCGGCGCACGCTCTTCGATACGATCGATCCTTTGACGGATCATCTCTCCGCGCTTGATGATGTCCTGCGTCAATTTTGCACCCTCGATCGTCCTCATTTTATCAAGGTTCTTCGCCGCTTCGATCACAGGGATCGAAAGACTCTTGAACAGTTCTTCTTCATCCTCAACATCAGGCATCGCTTTCATTACATCCGGCAGGGAGGCCAAGTATTGAAGAGTGATGTCTCCGGCAAGATCAAATGATTCCTGTAGTTTCCGCAGATTATCATAATATTGTTTTGCAACAACAGTGTTCAGGCAAATATTCGTATCATCTTCCGTTAAATTTTCGACCATGATCGAAAGATCGATTTTCCCTCTTCGCGCAACATCCTTTACCAACGCTTTTAAACGTTCCTCGGCAAAAGAATAACGTCTCGGCATTTTTACGGTAATATCACTGTATCTGTGGTTGACTGCTTTTATTTCTGCAACGATATTTCTCTTACCATCGCTATATTCGCTTCTTCCGAAGCCGGTCATACTCTTTAACATCAGGACCTCCTTTGGTCTATCCAACGTTTTCATTTCATCGAATCCATGGTATTATTATTTCATTATACCTTTTGTGCATAAATTTATCTACCAAGAATTTCCGTTTTCAGTCTCTTGTACGGGCTCCGCAGTTTGCGGAGATGTTTCCGGAGGCTTTCAAAACAGCCAATATAGAAAGGTCCTGCTTATATGAGTTATGATGGTTTCGTTACGGCTGCTGTCGTGAAGCAGCTTAAAGATACGATCCTGGGCGCCAGGATCGACAAGATCTATCAGCCGGAGAAAGAAGAATTGCTTCTCCTGATGCATGGAAGCGATGCGAAATGCCGCCTTCTTCTTTCCGCAAACGGAGGGAACGCACGCGTTCATCTGACAGAAAATGAATATTCCAATCCGGAAAATCCCAGCGCATTCTGCATGCTTCTAAGAAAGCATTTCCAGGGAGGAAAAATTTCCGATATCGCGCAGATCGGTTCGGAACGGATCATTGAAATCAAGGTACGCCATATGAATGAGATGGGTTTTCCTGTCGAGAAGATACTGCTCGCGGAGAT
>CAZKCB010000096.1:0-7662 GCA_964550965.1 uncultured Oscillospiraceae bacterium | reverse complement strand
TACCGGAGGAATACAAATATATCGTAATAAACAATAATGGAACGGCCAAGCAATTTGAAACGATAAAATCATTGATGTGCAGAGATGATGTGGATGAAATTTATGCCTGCACCGATAGCGGACGCGAAGGGGAATATATTTTTCGCCTGGTCTATCAGCAAAGCGGATCAGACAAGCCCGCCAAAAGGGTCTGGATCTCTTCTCAGACCGAAGAGGCGGTAAAAAAGGGCATCCGGGAAGCAAAGAACATCCACGAGTATGATTCGCTTTCGGAAGCCGCTTATTGCAGGGCAAAAGAAGATTGGCTCTTTGGCATGAATTTCAGCAGGATATATACCTGCCAATATGGAAGGAAATTATCCAATATTATAAAGGAAGATAAATCTTCGGTGATCCCGATCGGCAGAGTCATGACCTGTGTATTAGGCTTGATCGTTGACAGGGAACTGGAAATCAGGAATTTTGTGCCCAAACCTTATTATGGTGTGACGGCCGGCTTTGTTTCAAAAGAAAGCGGGATCGCCTATAAAGGAAGATGGCAGCAAAAAAAGAAAGATGACAAAAACGCAGAAGATAATTCGGAAGGCGAAGAAAAATATATCAGCAAAGAGGAAGCGGAAGAAGTCATAAAAAAACTTGAAGGCCAAGAAGCTGCGGTAAAAAAGGTCGAGGTAAAGATAAAAAAGGAACCGGCGCCCCTTCTTTTCAATCTTGCGGAGCTGCAGTCTGAGGCCAACAAAAAATTCAAGATATCTGTAAACCGCACTCTTGAAATCGCACAGAATCTTTATGAGAAGAAAATGATATCGTACCCCAGAACCGACAGTAGGGTACTTTCGACGGATGTAGTTCCCGAGCTGCCAAAGATCCTCAACGGTTTGTATAAAAATGCGGACTTCAAGGAATATATAGCAAGGATCAAAGAATTTGGAGAACTGGCCGTTAAGAAAAACACAAAAAGGTATGTCGATGACAGCAAGGTCACAGACCATTATGCAATCATTCCCACCTATGTCACGAGTGAGCTTTCAAGGTTGGATGAAGACACAAGAAATATCTACAGCCTTATTGTAAAACGCTTTCTTTCTATTTTCTATCCTTCTGCCGAGTACAATACTGTGAAAGTAGAGACAGGCGTGGGAACTGAACTTTTTGTCACCAATTCAAAGACGCTGAATGAGCAAGGGTGGAAAGAAGTTTACGACGTAACCGTTTCAAAAAAAGAAGAAGAACTCTCGGAATCTCCGATCCAAAAGCTTGTCAAGAAAGAGAAGTGTGATGTGACCGGTTTTGACCTCGAGGAAAAAGAAACGAGACCGCCCTCGCGCTTTACGGATGGTTCGTTGATCATAACGATGGAAAAAGCGGGAAAGTATATTGAAAATGAAGAACTCCGTGAGCAGATAAAAACCTGTGGGATCGGCACTTCTGCTACCAGAGCAGGAATCATTAAAAAGCTTGTCGATATCGGGCATATTAAAATCAACAATAAGACCCAGATCGTGACGCCTGAGCCTAAGGGTGAGGCAATTGTTGAAATGGTTCGGCTGACGGCAAAAGAACTACTGAATCCGACCCTCACTGCCAGTTGGGAAAAGGGCCTGTTCATGATCGAAAATCATGAAATCACAGCAGAGGTTTTTGAAGAAAAACTGACAAAGTACATTACTAAGACGATCGAAAAGGTAAAACGAACATCCTACGCAAGATAATTTGTTTCAAATGGTAAAAAATGAAAAACAAGCGTTGAAACCTCAAAACAGGGTATATACTATTCCTATGAAACTAAATATGTGAATAGAAATCGCGAGGACCCGGATCTAAAAAATCAGGAGGTAATTATAATGAACGCTTTTACAAAATCGATCTCGAACATTTTTAAAGGGGTAATGAAATCCTTCCAAACTTTCCCGGAAACGATAGCCTGTGCGATCGCATTTGCAATCGTGACGATGGTGCGGATCCAATTGGACTGGCCGGAGCAGGAGGCCTACAATCTTTTATTGAATTGCCTGCATTGGGCTTTTGCATTTGGTGCTATTTTTGGCCTTGCGGCAATCACTGCTGCGCAAAGCCGCTTCAATAAACCAAAAGCCTTTCTTTTTGCAAATTTGATTGGTGCAGCGGGAGTGGTCATAACTTTCCTGCTGCTCTATCTGTTCGGCGGCACGGATCCTACCTTGGATGCGGTTCGTGTTGTCGGTGTTTCAAGTCTTGCAGCAGCTCGTGTCAGTGTTGGTATTTTCGTCAGTTTTGTTGCATTCATTCTTTTGGCAGCATACCCAAAAGAACGGTCGGATTTTGCCAGGACCTTTTTTATGGTCCATAAGGCCTTCTTTATTGCGATGATCTACGGCATAGTGCTCATGGGAGGAACTTCTGGCGTTGCCGGAGCCATCCAGTCTCTGCTTTATCAGGACATGAGCAGCAAAGTTTATATGTATATCGGCACTTTGGTCGGTTTGCTCACCTTTACTATTTTTGTTGGTTATTTTCCGGATTTCCGCAAAGGCGAAATCGACGAGCGTCGCGAAGTTGCCGAGAAGCAGCCACGCTTTATAGAGATCCTTTTCGGTTATATCATGATACCCATCGTATTGGCGTTGACTGCCGTTCTTTTGATTTGGACCGGGAAAACCGTTGCAACGGGTTCTGGAGCTTCTTTTGTTCAACTTTCGGGCATTGCCACCAGCTATGCAATGACTGGCCTCTGGCTTTACACTATGGTCACTCATCATGAAACGGGACTGGCAAAATTCTATCGCCGCTTTTATCCGTTCGCGGCGCTTTTGATCCTTGCATTCGAAGCTTGGGCTTTGGTGGTTCAACTAAACAAATCGGGCCTGAAAACGACCGAGTATTTCTTTGGATTGGTTTGGATCCTTGCTGTAGCGGCGGCTATCCTGCTGATAATCCGAAAAGCAAAAGCGTATACAACGATTGCTATTTTGATTTCCGTGCTCACTATTTTTGCTGTTTTGCCCATTCTTGGCTATCAGGCACTTCCGGTCACGGCGCAGGTCGATCGTCTTGAAAATCTTTTGATAAGTCAAAATATGCTTAAGGATGGTGAACTGATCCCCGCAGAGAAAAAACCCAGTGTTGATGTACGCAAAGGGATTACGGATGCAGTGAATTATCTGGCTTACGCAGAGGGTGCAAAGCTGCCCTCCTGGTTTGACATAAATATGAGTGATAACTACACATTCGAAAAGAAATTTGGATTTGAGCAGACCTGGCCTGGCCCTGAAGATACAGGCGGAATCGATACAGGGGGATATATTGGGACTTCATTGGTTTTGCCCGCTCAGCCGATCAACATCAGCGAATATAGCTGGGCTGTCAATCTCAGTGATTATACAGGGAAAGGGAAAACCTCGGTCACGCTTGACGGAGAGAATGGATCCTATGAAATTTATTGGGCAATAAATACCCCTGACGGTATCCCCGTACTCTCGATCACTCTTGACGACAAGGTGATTCTTAAGGAGGATATGAATAGCTATATCGACCGGATCACCGCAAAGTTCCCTCCGGGGCAGAACAAACAGAAAGAAGCAAGTGCCGAGGATATGAGTATGGAATTCGAAACCCCTGAAGTGTCTGTCCTTCTTGTTTTCAGCAATGTCGATATCAATCTTGATACGACCAGAGATCAGTTTAATTATTGGATCGGTTTGAATTCGTTATATTTAAATGAAAAATAAAAGAAGCAAAGCACAATAAAAAAACCTCCAAGTCGCTGCGAAAGCATACGATTTGGAGGTTCTATTCGATTGCGACGATTGTGACATTTGCAAAGTCTTCGTGCACCAGTTCGATCAGAAACGGTGCGCAGTCTCGATGGTCTTTTTTTAGGATCCGAATGGTTGGCCTCAGACAGAAATCCTCGTAGTTCTCGATTACGATCCCTGTATAGCCATTGCTCAGGCTTACGATCGTGCCGATCGGATAGGGCGCGATCTTTCGTAAAAAGGTATTGACCAAATTGGGCTCAAAATGTGTGCCGGAGGATCCCATGATCAATTCAACGGCTTCGGAAGGCAGCAGTGCTTGCCTGTAAGGCCTGTTTGAAGTTAGGGCGTCATAAACATCGGCTATCGCAATTATCTTGCCAAAGAGGGAAATGCGGTCGGCGCTTCTTCCATCCGGGTATCCGCTGCCGTCGTATTTTTCATGATGATCCAAGATTGCCGTTATCACGGCATGTGGAAGATGAAATGATTTTTTAAGATACTCGCATCCTGTGATTTGGTGCCGCTTTACTTCTTCGATTTCTTCATAATCGAGTTGGTTTTCTTTTTTCAGAATATGCTTTGGAATAAAGACTTTCCCAATATCGTGAAGAAGCCCCCCCAGACAAAGATCATGCAGTTCCTGTTGGCGCAGACCGAGGGCAATGCCGAGGACGATCGAAACGACCGCTACATTTACAGAGTGATAATAAGTGTAATCATCAAAGACCTTGATATCGACCATGTTGATGAGTAAATGTTCATTCTTCAAAATGTCATCGAGGATCGAAGTGACGAGCGCTTCGATTTCTTTCATGCGAGAGACACCAACTTTTTGATTATCGCCGGCTGTAATAAAGATTGTTTTTATGCCCTGTATCGCTTGCATTCTAAGATTTTCATCAATGACTTTTATGATCTCGAGATCCTTTGAATAGTCATCATCGATATAGACCCCATTAAAATTCAACCTGAAAATACTCTTCAGGTAGGCACTGCTCAAAACAGTGCCTTTTGTTAAAAGAATTGTGCCGGACTTTCCGTAAAGATTATCGGCAAGGGTCATTCCTTTTCTTAAACAATGGCACGGTACAAATCTCATATAGTGGGCTCCTTTTAGTATGCATACACTCCTTTATGTTACACTGCATTGCTTAGTATTTCAAGGTATTTTTATTTCTCTTCGAGTGCTTCTTCCAAATTATGCATACGTCCCAATACAAGACTTTCCGGCAGATAGACCAATCCGCATTTGGGGCACCTTGGAATTTTGTGACGTATTTTGTTCCCCAAATAAATAAATTGTGCTTCTGCTTCGACCAATTCTACATTGCATCTATCGCAAATCAAAGTCTGTTTTGCTTCCATTCCAAATCATCTCCAATTCGATTTTTATTCTGTGAGTATAGACGTTCACGATTTCAAAGGCATCTTCAACCAGTCGGTATTCCACCCAGCAGGTGATGTAGCCGAGTTCTCGAAATACTGTATAGGTTTCTTTTTCGGGATCGAACACACGGCGGCCCGTTGATTGAGAAAATTCAATAACATTGGCGATGTCTTCTTCCAGAAGTTTTTGGGCATTCATTTTTTGCTGCATTTCTTCGCCAATGATCAGCTTGGTTTTGATCACTTCCGGTTTTACGTTCATTTCTTCTCTCCAAAGCTCCTTCAAAAGAGTTTCCTTTAAATCAGTTCTGTTCCGCCGCCGCTGTGTCACATTTGGCAGAGAACTTGTTTCATTGTTGATATCGAATAGCAGGTCAAGAATATGTAATGTCGGTTTTCCTTTTTCTAAAAAGATATCTCTGCAATTGACACAATAAGCAATATAAGGGTTTTCGCTTAATTCAGTTCGCTGTTTGGCAACATAGTCACCAAATGCAGGGTTTGCAATCGAAGAATGTCCTCCAAAGCCGCAGCAACCATGATGATCACCTTTCGGGAGTTCTTCAAAAGATACTTCTGCTTGTCCGGCAAGCTTTCGAACCGCAGCTTGAAAGTCCTTCTGGTGTTTGGCAGAGCAGGGGTCGAAAACAGAATAAATCTGCTTCTTAGCTTTAGCTTCTTGCAAAGTGGCGCTTGCCCACGCGGTTTCTGTGTTTGCCAACATCTCATAAAGCGAGATCGTTTTGATTTCCGGCAGCCATTGCTTTAGCTCTCTGGCGCAGGAGGGACAAGCCAAAATCAAAACAGGGCTTCCTAAAAGCTCCCAATCCTTGCGGAGCGCGGCGATTTCATTTTGGTGCATTTCTTCATTTCCTGACCATTCAGCGGGAACTCCGCAGCAACGCAGCAAAAGAGCGGTCTTTGGGTCTTTGGAAAGAAGCCATTTATATGGTTCGAGCACATAACGGGGGTCGGTTGCGCCGAGTTGGCAGCCGGGGAAAAAAGCGTAGGTGCATGTAGTCTGTTCGGGTGCCTGCTTCTTGATTGCTGCAAATTCACTATTCGAATAATCCATGTCCGCAAGCCAAAATTGATGATAGGCTCCGGGCATTTTCCCTTGATTATGCAGGCGCTGTCTTGCTTCACGAAGCATTTCACAGAATTTGATATCCGCAGGGCAGCTTTCTTCGAACAGTTTGCACGCAGTGCAAGTGTTGATGAGTTTTATGGCCGGCGTTCCATGAAGGATCGAATCGGAAGGAGAAATCGTGGACATGATCTCATCACGCATTTTCAAAGGCCATTTTTTATAAAAGGCTGACAGATCACAATCGGTTCTGCAGGCGTCGCACTGGCAGCGA
Source organism: uncultured Oscillospiraceae bacterium (assembly GCA_964550965.1). GTDB lineage: Bacteria > Bacillota > Clostridia > Peptostreptococcales > Anaerovoracaceae > STD2-154. The sequence goes on along the minus strand of CAZKCB010000096.1, from coordinate 1,178 downwards.
ACGCAACGATTGGCTGCAAGAACGGCTTCTTCATCCGTAAAAATGCCATTACTGCTTGGAATGATCGGATCGATCGGAAAAAGCTTATCCTGCGATACAGAGACCTTAGATTCTTTCCCTAAAGAGGGATATTCAAGCTTTTGCGTTTTAAGATAGATTTCAATAGCCCAGGCCATATCAAGGCCGTCAGCGAGAGAATGGATCGGATCTTTGCCAAGGAGACTTCCTCCGGCGAAAACCGCCATATCGTCTTCTAAGCGACAAGGAACACTTCCTGAACTCAGTGTATCAAAATCAAAACCACCTTTTCCTGTAGCAACATAAAGGGCTTCAAAACCCTGGTTCTTGAGTTCACTTATATTTTTGATCTCTGTAGAAAGATGCAGAGAATAGTTTTCAAATTGAAACTGGCAGCGGATATCCTCCAAAAAGAGTTCGGAAGGAAGAAGCTCCCAGAGCTCGCCGCCGAGGCGGTCGGTTTTTTCATAAAGAGTCACATCGTATTTTTTTGAAGAAAGCCGATGCGCGCAGGCAAGCCCGCTGATTCCCCCTCCGATGATCGCGATCTTCCTGTTTTTCACGGGAACGTTGTAATCAGTGGGAACCTTTTTTGTTGCTTTTGCAACGCATGTTTTTTCGAGAAGGCTTAATTGGACGGCTTGATCGATGTCTTTTCGAGGGCAGCAGGAAGCACAATACTCCGGGCAAAGTGCCGCTACGATATCCGGAAAGGCGACTGCATTGCGAAATGTTTTATACGCCGCGTTATAGCTTCCCCGTGCCATTTTTTCCTGAAAGTCCAATACATCCACATGAAAAGGGCAGGCTGCCGTACAAAATGGTTTTTCCCATTGCCTGCATTGGTCAAATTGTTTCAAGTATTGATCCATACCCGATCTCCTATCGTTTCATTGCTATAGTAAAGAATGCCCAGTCCGCGATTATTATATCACGGACTGGGCGATCAGACCTAAATTAAAATGTTTTTATCAGCTTACTCAACAGGGTTTGCTTTGATCTTTTCGAGTTCTTCGTAAAGATCGGAACCGAGGAAGTATTTCTTCGGAGGTTCAACCTTGCCGCCGTTTGCGATGATATCGAGACCAGCCTTGACCTTTGCAGGCAATGCCGGTAATTCATAGATTCTTACGCCGCAAGCGTTGTTGATCGCGTTGATG
>CAZKCB010000095.1:0-7675 GCA_964550965.1 uncultured Oscillospiraceae bacterium | reverse complement strand
CCAGATAAATTTAGTAAAATGCAGTATTTGCAAGTGTTACAATGCTATACCTATATAATAACAGTATCTCGTATATAATTGTATGAAGTATATATGACATTTTTATGAAATTATTATAACAAATGCTGTGTTAGGGGAACTTTTTCCCTAAAACTCCATACAAAAAACCGCAGAATGAAAAGTCTCCATAGTGTGCTATAATAATTATAAAATCAGAGCCCAAATACAGATATTACAAGCAGTTGAATAACTGCAGCATAACAAATAATAGAATGGAGAGTTACGCTGTTTTTTTAGAAGAAGTACAGCGTGCAAATAAAAATGAAACGATTACCCGAACTTTTAGCGCCTGTCGGTGGAATGCAGCAATTGATTGCCGCCGTAGAAAACGGAGCCGATGCAGTCTACCTTGGTGGAAAACTCTTTAATGCCAGACAAAATGCGGCAAATTTTGATGATGAAGAACTGAAAGAAGCGTTGGAGTATGCACATGTGAGGGGTGTCAATGTTTACATCACCTTGAATACCCTGATCAACGACGCCGAAATGCAGGATGCGCTGGACTACGCCAATGTTGTTTATGCGGCGGGAGCGGATGCTCTGATCGTTCAGGATCTGGGCTTTGCCGAACTTGTGAAAAAGCATTTGCCCGATCTGCCCCTCCACTTCAGCACACAGGGGACGTTTTACAATCTGGAAGGCGTGAAAATGGCGGAGAAGCTAGGCGCAAGCCGCGTTATTTTGGCAAGAGAGCTTTCCCTTTTGGAAATCGAAGAAATCACAAAGGCTGCAAATATTGAAACAGAAGTTTTTGCTCATGGCGCGCTATGCCAATCTTATTCCGGACAATGCTATCTGAGCAGTATGATCGGCGGAAGAAGCGGGAACAGGGGAACCTGCGCGCAGCCTTGCCGTTTGCCTTATTCTATTACAGCGGGAAAAAATAGTGGAGACAAAACCGAGTCGGCGAAAGGATATTTCTTGAGCCCGAAGCATTTTTGCACATTGGAATATTTGGACAAATTGATCGAAAGCGGTGTCAACTGTCTCAAGATCGAAGGCCGCATGAAGTCCCCGGAATACGTTGCCATAGTGACCGGCATCTACCGAAAATATATGGATCTCTATGCAGAAAATCAAAGCAGGCCGGCCATAGAAGAATGCGACATGAAAAATCTAAAACAGATATATTATCGCGGATGTGTTGAGACGGGATACCTTGTTTCTGCTCCCGGGAGATACATGATCACAAGAGACCGTGCCAAGCATTGGGGAACCTAGTTGGGCAAAGTGGTGGGCCGCGAAGAGCGCAAACGGTTTGTGGATATTCTCTTAGAGGATGAGCTTTCCATGGGCGACGGGATCGAAATCGTCAATGAAGAGCTGCCCGGCAATATCGTCACCATGATGCAAAACAATCGGCAGCGCATCGACCATGGTAAAAAGGGTGAAATCCTGACTATCGGCTATATCGACGGTACTGTAAAAAAAGGAGATCTGGTCTATAAGATTTCAGACAAAGCTTTAAACAAGCGTACACAGGAAACCTTTGCCGGCAAGTTCTTCAAAAAAGTTCCGATCACTGCTCATTTAAAGGCTGTCAAAGATGAAAAACTCAGTTTTTCTGTCAGCGATCAGGACGGTCATGAACTTACGGCCACGAGTGATTATATTCCTGAAACTGCAATTAACAGGGCATTATCCGAGGAAGCCGCAATGGCGCAGATCGCAAAGACAGGGGCAACACCCTTTTCAATTGCAGATTGTACTTTTGAGATCGGCGAAAATCTATCGGTTCCATTGTCTGAGATCAATCTGATCCGGCGCAGGGCGATGGATGATTTGCTTGAAATGAGAAAAGAAAAATACCCGGAACGAAAAATAACAGAAATCAAACTCGCTGAGAATAACTTGAAAAATCAAGCCTTGCCAAAGATGAACCTCTATTTTTACCAGTGGCTGGAACCAAAAGCGTTTGAAAGTATTGTTGCGGACAGGATTTACGTACCGTTTTTGAATTTGTTCGAAAAAGACCATCTTGAAATCATAAAGAAATTAAAAGAAAACGGAGCGGAGGTTTTTGCCGCGATCCCTCCGGTCACAAAAGGCGAAGAAGACGAGCTTCTGAAAAAACAGGCAAAGGATCTGCAAACGGTTGGAATCGATGGCGTGCTGCTCGGGAATATAAGCCATTTGGAGTTTTTCGCTGATTCTGGTTTGCCTATGGTTGGAGATTATTCTTTTAACATTTACAATAGCCAGTCGATAAAAGCGGCCGCCGATCTTGGTCTGAAAGGTGTCGCCCTGTCACATGAACTTACGATTTCAGAAATCAAAATGCTCAGCAATTGCGGGATCGAGTTGGAAGCCACTGTTTATGGCAGTATCCCGGTCATGGTCAGCGAACATTGCGCGATCGGAAGTGAACTCTCCGATAAGCCGGACAGCTTAAAATGCGGGCTTTGTGAAAACGGATGTTACGCGTTGAAGGATCGAATGGGTGCGGAATTTCCTCTGCTAGGGGATCCCAAAAGTTGCCGAAGCACATTGCTGCACTTTGAGAAGCTCTATGTACCCGAATATATGGCCGACCTTAAAGATGCCGGAGTCACAAACTTCCGACTGTATGTCAGCGACGAGAAGACACAGGAGCTTAAAGATTTATTGGTGTTTTTCCGAAGAGCGCTCGGCGGAGAAAAAAATGATCATGTGAGACAAAAAGGATATACAAAGGGGCATTATAACAGAGGCGTTTGATGAAAAAGAAACAAGGTAGGGGAATCGTTCGGCGTTCCCCTACTCGCAAGATACAGCAAAACAAGAATCATTAGAAACTCTACTTTTGGCGGTATACATTGCCTTGTCGGCTTGCGTTATGAGTTTGTCGATGCTGTTCCCGTGATGGGGGTAGATGCTTATGCCGATACTGAATAAAATATTGATTTCTGTGCCGTTGTAATTGATTACCTTGTCTTGACTATCAACGAGCTTTGAAATAATCGTTTTACAATGGTCGACGGTTTCCATATGAGGAAGCAATATTAAAAATTCATCGCCTCCATGCCGCACGACCAAATCGCTTTTGCTGGTTGAATTTTTTAGTATGCTGGCTACTTTGGCAAGGACTTTGTCTCCGGCTTCATGTCCATATGTATCATTTATGCTCTTTAATTTATCGACATCTATAAACATAAGGCCCAATAAGTGATTGTTTCTTTGGGCATGATTTAAAAACCTTTCGGCAAGTGAATAAAATAGCGTTCTGTTTGCCAGACCGGTCAAATTATCGTAATAAGCCAATTTTTCGATGACTTTTTCTTTTTCCTTTAACCCCGAGTTTACCTCGTATAGTTCATGGACATGAGTTCTTAATTTGCTGATTTGTATAAATTGATTCGTAACATCAATAAATTCTATAAGCAGAAGTTTTGTATCGTCTTTATCGAATCTGCTTATTTTCAGATTGAATTTCCCTTTGCCGCAGGCTAATTCTGAATGCATGGCGGCTGAAAAAAATATCTTGCAGCCGTTGTTAAGGACATCTCTTATTGCTTTGTTAAAATAATTTACATTGAGGTTCGGCAATATGCTATAAATGCTGCGGCCGACGATTTCTTGCTTTCCCAGTCCGGTTGTATCTTCCATGTATCTATTCCAAAAAAAAATTTCCGATTTTTCGTTCAGGACAACGATCCCTTCGCTGATATCGTTCAGAATTTCGTATGAAGAGTTATTCATAAAGCTTGCCCCCGATTTCGTCCAGTTTTTCCATCAGGTCCATCAAAGAATTCAAGGATAGATCGATGACTACGGCGCCCTGTATTTCGGTGTCGTCGATGACGAATGTGATGTAGAGTATCAGTATGTGCATGTACTCATTATTTACGATATCTTTACTGAAATCTATTCGGTTGAATACCTTTACTTCGGGCAGTGCATAGTTGAATTTAATACTCAAATGGTCTGCCAGCCCGCCCATAATGCAGTTTAGGATGATGTTTCCGATTTCTTTGATGACATCGAAATCGATATCCGTAAAATTGGCGCTATAATTGTTAGGGATATCATCGCTTTTGATGCAAAGATTGATAAGGGTCCTGGTTTTTTCCGCCGGGAAAATCAAATTTGCCTTCCCGCTTAATTTTTCGCCGAATGAAATAGATGAGACCATCAGGGTCCCGTCTATGATCTGCGGAATATAATCATCGAGCTTAAAGGCTTTGTTCTTCATGTCGGAGATTTTAACATTAGGCACGCTCAGCAATATTTTTTTGTCTGTGATCTCTGAAAGCATGCTTGCGGCTCTTCCAACGCTGATGTTGAATATTTCTTTCAATATATCGTTTCGAAGTATCTGTTCAGCCATTTTTACTATTCCTTATCATGTCGCATACGAGCTGCGCCTTCTCCTGATTAAACGGTTTATTAAGAAATAACATAATGTTGAAGGCTTCCATTTCTTCTTTTACGTTTTTTTGGACATCTGCGGAAAGTACGATTATTTTTGCATCGCTATTATATTCTTTTATTAATTTAACCAAATCTCCGCCGCTTAATTTAGGCATCAGGAGGTCTATCAGTATATAGTCAGGTTTGAGTTCCAGGTATTTGATCAAGCCCTCTTGTCCGTCATCCGCATAAAAAATCTCAACATGATCCAGATTGTTTTTTATCAAACTTGAAATGATTTTTTGTGAGAATATGGAATCGTCGACAATTAAAATTTTTATCATAGTAAGTGCACACTTTTCCTTTGAATTTTGCTTTGTAAAAATAAAAACCAGCAATTATATAATAATTACTGGTCGGTTGCACTACTCGCTCCAAATTTCCTAAGTGCCCAAATAAAGGAAATCCATCATTGCTTCCAATTCTTTCATAATATAAAACACACAAATAGATCTGCTGTCAATGCAGATTTATTCTTTACAATTGTTATTACTTAGTTTTAATAATACCTTAAATTTATTGTGGTTGTCAATAAAAACCATTCTGGCATTTGCCAAACAACAATTGAAAGAATAGGGAGCATCGGATATAATAAAACAAAATGATATTCTGAAGTATGGAGGTCATAAATATGGGAAAAAGTTTTCGCGAAGCATTGATCGGAGCATGGAAATTAGCAGAGTACAGTATCCCGGACAACCTCAATAAAGGAGAAAAATATTATCCTTTGGGAAAAGATGCGACCGGTTTCATCCTGTATACTCCGGACGGCTATGTGTCAGCGCAAATGATGGCTTCCGGACGCCCATCTTATGCAAGCGGACGTTTGCATACCGGTACCGCAGAGGAAATGGCAAAGGCTGCGAAAGGCTATATGGCTTATTCCGGCCGCTATGAAATCGATGAAAAAACCAATACTTTGACTCATCATATGGATGTCAGCATGAATCCTACCTGGCTTGGGCAGGCACAAGAGCGTTTCGTAAAATTAGAAGATGATACGATTACGATCACAGCTTCCGCCAATAATGCTGTACTTGTATGGAAACGTGCTGAAGATAATTCCGGGAGATAGTAAAATAAGAAAGTGTTGCTGAAATTTATCTTCAGCAACATTTTTTTTTGTTTTCAAGATACAATATAAGGGTATAACAATATATCTTGGCATTAGAAAAACCAAATAAAAAAAATCACATGACTCATAATAGTATCTTAAAGGATACTGTTTCTATGAAAGGGGACAAAAATTATGTTATGGAAATGTACTGTATGCGGATACCTTCATGAAGGAAGCGAAGCACCTGAAATTTGCCCGAAATGCGGAGCCACAAAGGATAAATTCACTGCCTTGTCCGATGAAGATGCAAAAAAAGTATTTGATGCAGACCGCACAAATGATATCCACATGGAAATTATAACGCTTGCCATGAAAATAAAAGATTTGGCCAGCGAAGGGATAAAGATAAACCTTGATCCCCCTTGTGTAGCATTGTTCAAACAAGCACATGATGAAGCCTGGATCATCAAACAAAGAAGCAAAGCCGAAATCGCAGGTCATGCGTCACGCGGCAAATGGTAATCTGAATTAGCCCATTTCGAAAAAAAATCTCCAATATGCAAGGGGCCCGCTTCAATAAGTAAGCGGGTTTTCTGCATAAAAAAATAGCATTGTGATTTAGTCACAGAAAAAAGCTGCTTTTTGAGTAGAATAGTAAATATAAAATACTATCTACGGGTTTAAACGTTAAAACATAAACAATGCGGAATATAAAGAAGGAGATTCTACTATGGCAAAAAAAGTATTGATAATCGGCGGAGTCGCCGGCGGGGCAACAGCAGCGGCGAGACTCAGACGACTTGATGAAGCTTCAGAAATCGTCATCCTGGAAAGAGGAGAATATATTTCCTATGCCAATTGCGGCTTGCCTTACCATATCGGTGACGTGATCAAAGAACGCGAATCTTTGTTGCTGCAGACCCCCGAGACTATGAAAAGTAAATTCAATATTGATGTAAGAGTCAACAACGAAGCACTCTCTATTGATAAAGAACAAAAACGGGTTTCTGTTTTGAATAAGAAAAGTGGAGAAACCTATCAGGAACATTATGATACCCTTGTGATCGCGACCGGTTCTTCTCCGCTCAAACCGCCTATTCCAGGAATCGATGGCCCGGGGATCTATACCCTTTGGACGATTCCTGATACAGATCAGATAAAAAGCTTTCTCAACACCGAAAAACCAAAACGTGCAGCGATCATCGGCGGCGGCTTTATCGGCCTTGAGATGGCTGAAAATCTTCATGCTGCGGGCTGTCAGGTTACCATCATCGAAATGCTCGACCAGGTAATGGCCCCGATCGATTATGAGATGGCACAGCTTCTTCATGAAAACATGCGAATGAATCATGTAAACCTGGTTTTAGGTGACGGAGTAAAGTCCTTTGAATACAAAGATGGCACGACTTCGATCCTTATGCAGAGCGGAAATACTGTTGAGGCCGAGCTTGTAATCCTCTCGATCGGTGTCAAGCCAAACAGCCAGCTTCCGAAAGAAGCCGGTCTCGCACTGAACGAAAGAGGTGGAGTGATCGTTGATGACTATCTGAAAACTTCCGATCCGGCGATCTATGCAGTCGGTGATGTGATCGACGGGGAGGACGAGTGCGGCAGCGATCGTGCGAGCGCCACCCGCGAAGTCCGTCGCGTGGACGAAGCGTTTCGCGTTGTCGCGCAGTGACATGCCATTTGTGTGGATGGCTGACAAACGGGTGTGGGCGCCAGGGCCGAACAACTGTGCGACCACGTCGGGGTATATGTCGGTGCCGGCGCGGAACCAGGTCTGCTCGTTGGTGGTGACGATGCCACGCGACAGATCATCCTCGCGGACGACGGGCGATCCGGTGATGGAGCCGTTCAGGGCATAGAACCGGCTCGGTTCGTCGTCGCCCTCGTTGTCGAGCCGCATCGGGTTTCGCACGTTCCTGAGATAGGCCATGTAGGAGCCGAAATAAGCTTCGATGCTGATGTCGTTCAACAACAGCTGCTGGAAGCCAAGCTCCTGGAACCTGGCGGACAGGATATCATACTGCATGTTGAGGTTGATCGCGCTTCCCCCAACCGGCTGAAGCGCCGACGGCAGCATGGCGAGCGTCGCCCGCGACATCAGGATGGTGCCGGTGTCGATATCGGCCGCTGTATCGGTGACGACGTTGATGCCGAGCTTCT
>CAZKCB010000094.1:0-7708 GCA_964550965.1 uncultured Oscillospiraceae bacterium | reverse complement strand
CTGCACTTTCGCACGAGACGACTGGTCGCTCTCTTTCTTTTTCTTTGCATATTCGATTTCAAGAGGAACAAATGCGCCGATAAGGTAAATAATTCCAAGGAGTACAGAAAACTGTTTGCCCCCTTCGGGAATCAGGATATAAAGCGTCGCAACTGTCAGGATGATGACCATAAGGTGGCAGATGATGTAGATCGCTTTGTCTTTTACATATTGTTTTAAGTTCATCGCATCAGATACCCCCTGCCTCTTTTGGTTTCGATCAGCTGGGAAAGGCCGGCATCTTCGAGTTTGTGCCGCAATCGATTGATATTGACAGTCAGGGTATTGTCATCGATAAAAAATTCACTGTCCCAAAGGTAACTCATCAGATCGTCACGACTTACGATAGTCCCTCTTTTTTCATAAAGACAAGTCAGTATCTTTATTTCGTTTTTGGTAAGTTCCGTTGAATTCCCGTTATTTTCGACGGTACTTTTAGAAAGATTGATCGAAAAACCGCCGCAGGAAAGCTTTTCGGGAACGGTTTCGCGATAGACTCTTCGCAAGACGGTTTCAATACGGGCAAGTAAAATTTGAGTATTATAAGGTTTTGTCACAAAATCATCTGCACCAAGATTCATCGAGATCAGTTCATCGAGTTCGGTATCTCTGCTTGTAACGACGATGATCGGTACATCACTGCTTTTTCTTACTTCACGGCAAATATGATAACCATCAAAAACCGGGAGATTGATATCCAGAAGAACCAGATGCGGGGAAGAAGTAAGGATCGCTCAGATCATATCCGAAAATTCATCCGGCGCCTCGCACTCATATCCATTCTGGGAGAGAAAAAGGCATAACTCGTCTCTTATTTTTTTATGGTCCTCTACGATCAATATTTGCTTCAAAATCTGCCCTCCTTCGTTTTATCAGGTCGTTTCGGATCCTTTTTATTCTATTAAATCTAAAAGATATCCGTATCCTTGTTCGTCCATCTCTTCCTTCGGGATAAAACGAAGAGAGGCGCTGTTGATGCAGTATCGCAGGCCGCCGGCTTCCTTGGGACCATCTTTGAATAGATGTCCTAAGTGTGCATTGCCGATACGGCTTCTGACCTCTGTGCGCAGCATTCCGTGTGTCAGGTCTCGTTTTTCTTCGACTGTGTTTGGATCTATAGGCTTTGAAAAGCTTGGCCAACCGCAGCCTGATTGAAATTTGTCCGTTGAAGAAAAAAGCGGTTCTCCGGTCGTTATATCTACATAAATGCCAGGTTTAAAGCTATCCCAAAACTCATTTTGAAAAGGTGGTTCTGTCACATTGTGGCGCGTCACGGCATATTGTTCGCCGCGGAGTGTCCTGCGAAGCTCTTCTTCATCGGGTTCCTGAAACGCCGTCGGATCAATGATGGCCGACGCCGCTTTTTTGAATTTGTCTCCCCCGATATGACAATAGCCGGACGGATTTTTATCAAGATACTTTTGATGATATTCTTCTGCAACGGTAAAATTCTGCAATGGCGCAACTTCTATCGCGATCGGTTTTCCGATCCGCTTTTGAAGCCTTGCGATCGACTGCTGAATGATCGCTTTATCCGATTCTTCGACATAGTAGATCCCGGTACGATACTGTACTCCGCGATCACCGCCCTGCCGATTTACTGCAACCGGATCGATCGCATCATAATAAAGTTCAAGAAGAAAGGAGAGAGTGATGACCGCAGGATCAAAAACCACTTTTACGGTTTCCGCATGTCCTGTATCTTTATAACAAACATCATCATAGGTCGGGTTTTCTGTTTTTCCGTTCGCGTAGCCTGCTTGTGTTTCGATCACACCGCGTATCGATGCAATGTATTTTTCCATTCCCCAAAAGCAGCCTCCTGCCAGATAGATCTCAGACATTTCGCACCTCGTTTCTCAACTCACAGCGATTCCTCGATTTCTTTTTGTGCCTTTTTGCTCAGTGAAACAAATAGAATACGATATGATTCGTCGAGCATATCTTTGACCACATCGTCCGGGACATCCCCATCCAAATACATGGAATTCCAATGTTCCTTGTTCATATAGTAACCCGGGATAATGTCTTTATATTGTTCTCTCATCAAAGCCCCATCCATAGGCAGAAGCTTGAATGTCACAATGGGACGCCCCTCTTTCTCGTTTGCTGCCATAAGATACATTTTTCCGAGAAGCATATATCGTGTCGCTTCCCATTCCGGCTTATAGTCCTTTTGCGTGCCTTTTTTTGAAAGACAGTATTCATCGATCCAATCATATTTCATAAGACTACCCCCTTTTTTTCAAGTATAGCATATAAAGAACAATCGTTCACTTAGATTTTTATAGTATTTGGGAGTCGCACACGCGCATTTTTAGGATTGACAAAGATACGACAGCGTAATATTATTAAACAGTGTTCAATAATATTACATCGTTTAACTTTAACGCAAACGAACAGATCGGAGACAATTATGACAATTGCAGAGAGAAAAGAACGAAACCGTGAAGAATTGCGTCAGCTTATACTCAATGCGGCAGAAGAAATCATGGGAAAGGAAGGCATCGAAAAGCTTTCGATCCGTAAGATCGCAAGCCGCATCGAATACTCGCCTGCGATCATATACCATTATTTCCGCGATAAAAGCGCTATCATTGAACAAATAACGGGTAATCGTTTTCAAATGATCCTTTCTGCTATTTCCAAAAACAAACAAACTGCTTCCGATCCCTTGGAACGATTCAAAGAGGTGAACCGCACATATATAGAAACTGCCCTTTCCATGTCGGATTCCTATTTATCCGCACAGCTCAGTACTTCTTCTGAAGTTCTGGAATTCACAAGCTGCATGTTTCAGGGAGCCGGCCGATCAAATCCCGCGCTTGCAATTCTTTGTTCTTCCATAGAGGCACTTTACCCGGGATCTCCTCCAGCAGAAGAAGAACTGGAGCTGACAGCACAGATGATCGTGTCCGCTTCCATCGGCTTGATTCTTAAGCTTACAGTCGAAAAAGATCTTCCCGAAGAGCAACGAAAACGCCTGATCGACCAATTCGTTAATGTTACTGTTTTAAAAATTGCAGGAAGGAGTTCCTTATGAAAAAAGTCTTTAAAATCATATTGATCATCTTAGTCGTTCTCATTGCCATTGCAGCCGCTGCGACCTTTTATATAAGTAGAGGGCTTTCAGAGGGAATGGCAGTACAACTTTCCGGCGTAGAGCCCTCTTCGATCGCGGATGGTACCTATTCCGGTTCTTATGATAATGGCCGTTTCTCGAATGAAGTTAAAGTAAGCATAAAAGAAGGTTCTATCTCCGAAATCGTCATCGTAAAAGATATGAAAATCACTCAAAAAGGATTGACCGATCAGCTTTTTGAACGAGTCATCAAAGAACAAAATACAAAGGTCGACGTAATTACCGGCGCTACCGTTTCCTGCAACGCTTACCTCAAAGCAGTCGAAAACGCATTGGAGCAGTAAAGATTGGAGAATAAGATGAAAACATTGATTGCCTATGGAACAAAATACGGTTGTACAAAAAAAATCGCCTCTCTTCTTTCCGAAAAGCTCTCAGGAGAAGTCGATCTCTTTGATCTGTCAGACAAGGGGCTCGACCTTTCAGTCTATGATACCGTGATCATCGGCGGGCCACTTTATGCAGGAAGAGTTCCAAAACACGTGTCCGGTTTTTGCAAAGAAAATACTGCTGCATTAAAAGGAAAACGGCTTGGATTCTTTCTTTGCGGAATGGGAGATGAAGAAACGGCAGACAAATCTTTTGAACCTTCGTTTACGGCAGATCTCATCTCTTCCGCTGTTTCCACGGCATACCTCGGCGGCGCATATGATTTCAGCAAAATGAATTTTCCGGAACGCTTTATCGTAAAAAAGATATCGGGCTGCGACCAAAGCCAAATCAGGATCCTTGAAGAAAACATCGCCCGCTTTGCGGAGAAAATGTCCTCTGCGTCCTGATCTACCAGTTTGAAAGTCTCGGCAGCAATTTATGGATCAGATAGCAGCTTGCAGCAAACACGCAGGCTGCTATTATATTTACTTCAAAAAGGACTTCTCTTCCGAACCATGCTATGGCAAGAAACAGCGCCATGATACCGCCTCCGATCGCGCCCGCTTTTGCAAACTGTTTGAGTTTGCTTTTTTTCTGCGGTTTTTCCGGTTTTAATGCTGTTTTGCAGATTCGGTCTACGATCAGCACCGCAATACCAGGAACGGCAGCAAACACGATCAGATCCCGGAGGCTTAGCGGAAGACTAGGATCCAAAGGATTTCCCTTGATCAGATCACTGACAAAAGCATAGAATTTTGGCGAAAAGAAAATATTTATAGCAGCAAGGATCGCTACGCACAAAAAAACAGTATCGATCAAGTCGAGCGCCTTTTCTTTTTTAGTCTTTTTCGGAGTATTTGCTATGACCTCATCACAAAAAACCTGGTAGTCTTCTCCGATAACGGTCTGAATGCTTTCTCCCCTCTCCTGCGCTGACAAAAACATTTCAAGCAGGTCTTGACGGATCGTCTCCTGATGATAGTCGGATATATTCGCGGCGCGCAGATAGCACACAAGATTTGTCATGACCTCGTTGTTTTCGGGGTTTACTTTTTTATCCAACTCATTGTTTCTTCGATTCAGCATTTTTGTCTTTTTCGTATTCATTCGTTCTTCCCTCCGGCATCAAATAATCTCTCAACAGCCTGGTTAAGCTCTTTCCAACTCACTAAAAACGTGCTTAATTCTTCTTTTCCGGCCTCTGTGATCGAAAAATACTTTCTTTTCGGGCCGAGAGCTGACTCCCGATACTCTGCGGTGATCGCTCCGTTTTTTTCCAAGCGGAGCAGCAGCGGATAGATCGTCCCTTCCGCAATATCAGAAAAACCATACTTCTGAAGCTCCTGCGAGATCTCATAGCCGTATGTCTCTTTCCCGCTGATTACTTTCAGTATGCAGCCTTCCAATGTTCCTTTTAGCATTTGTGAAGAAATCAATTGCAACACTCCTTTTTGCTACTTTGTATTGCAAGGTAGCTTGGCTATATTGTAATGCAAGGTAGTATGGATGTCAACCGCTCCAATAAAAAAACTCCGGAAATCTTTTTTCTATTTCATTTCCGGAGCAAATCAACATATATTCGAATCAAGTTATTCCCAATTTTGGGGATAGATCAGATAAGGCGGTAGCTTCGTATTGAGATTTCCCTTTGCGGCATTGATCTGCCGTTGGGTCAGAAAAATACACTCACTGAGATCGGCATCCTGCAGCTTCGCATCACGAAGATCGGCACCGATAAAATCTGCACCGCGAAGATCTGTTCCTCGAAGATCTGCTGCGATCAAATAGGCTCCGCGAAGATCTGCGCCTTTCAAATCCTGCTTTCTAAGGTCTGCGCCTATAAAATCGCCGCCGCGTCCGAGAGTCTTTCTTTGATTTGCTTTCGCCTTTACGTTACTTTTACATTGTGCACGAACCAATTCACTGGCCTTTTGCAAAAGGCCGTTGACCTTGCGTCTATGGGCATCGATATCAAAGGATAAAAGTGCATCCGGCTCTTCGAAACTGTACTGCTCCGTTTCTTCACGCAGTGCATACAGTTCAGCATAAATAGAATGTGCGGCGTTTAACGTGAGGGCTTCGGTCAAATACCAAAGCATCTCATGAAATTGCCTCAAAATTAAATATACCTCATGCATTTTGGAAGCATTTCCCGGATCCTTCTTCCAAGAAACCCCTGAGAATGAGACCTGTGCCGTTTTGGGACCGGCGCCCAAACAGTCATAGGTCATGCAACCCTTCAATCCCTTTTTTCCAAGATCATCATGTACAGCGCACTTAAAATCATGCCCCAGATTTTGGCATGGCGTTCCCGCTTCCTTGTCCATAGGAAAGCCTTCAGCCGCAGAAAAATACAAAGCAACACAGCACAAACCGAAGCAATTTTCGCAATCAGCTCTTAGTTTTTCAAGATTCATATCAGACGCATGGACTGCATTTTTCATCTTCGGCCCTCCAATTTAAAAGTGAATTTCTTGCTGATAGTATTGTATCTTATCCATAAAAAGAAGTCGACCGTGTCAGGCCGACTTCTTGCATTTCCGATCTTATTTTTTGATGTCAAATTCACAGTGGACGATGGCCGTGATCTCTTTTTCCAAAGAATAGGTGTCGTTCATGCCATAGTCCGATACCTCGTTAGAATAGAGCGGAGCAATTTGGATAACTCCCATATCTGCATATTTCAATTCTCCAAGGCTGCTTCCTGCATTTTCAGAAATCATTTCTGCGCGTTTTCTGGCATCCTTTGTCGCTTCGGCAAGCATCGTTACTTTCAGATCAGCGATCTTCGTGTATAGATATTGCGGCGACTGTGACTGGAACTGAATGCCTTCATTGATAAGCTCAGTGACATTTCTTGAGATCTCGGTGATTTTGTCGATTTCTCCGGAACTGATCGTAACGGTCTGATACAGGTCATAATAATCGATATCGCTGGTGTATTGGCCGTTCGGCAATACGATATAATTGATGTTGGTATTGATTGAAGAAAAGACGATCTTGTCTTTCGGCACGCCCTGATCCAGAAGATATTTGTATACTCTGTTTTTGGCTGTCTCAAGCTGTTTATAGGCTTCCTGGAGCGCATCAGATTTTGCCTTGAAGCTTCCGGTCCATACGATCAGATCTGAAGTGATTTGCTGTTTTGCCGATCCTGTAACAGTGATCCGATTGCTGCCCGCTTTGATTTTTACGACGCCGTTCGCCATAATTGCAGAAGATGCAATTAGTCCGATCACAATGATAAGAGCAATGATCGTATTTGATACGATCTTTCTTTTTTCTACATCCATTTCGTGTTCCCCTCCCAAATACTCCGCGCTGAAAATACATTTGTTCTATCAATCCTTATTGTAGAATCAATTCCGTATAATGTCAATTGGCAAAGGAAGCACTTCTTTTTCTGGCGTGTACAAAATAATAAAGGATGATGGTCGCAAGCACGACTCCTGCCATGCTGAAATAAAGGCCTCTGTAACCTAAGAATGGGATCAGACCGCCGAGAACAAAGGGACCGAAACCGGATCCGATGTCAGCAAAAATAAAATAGGTGGAGGTTGCAAGCGCCTTCCGATTCTCAGGCGAAGCTTTTACTGCAAGAGCCTGCCCGCTTGCAAAGAAATTTCCGAATCCAAAACCCATAAACACTCCGGCAAGTAAAACGGCATATCCCTGATGGATGTTTCCAAGAAAGATCAGTGCCCCGGCAAATATAAGCAAAGTCGGATAGATCACAAAGCTTTCTCCCTTTCGGTCAAACCAGTATCCGGTAAATGGCCTTGAAATCAGTATTGCCGATGCGTAGGCCAGAAAGAAAAAGCTGCCTGCGCCGATCAAACCTATGCTTTTGGTATAGGAAGAAAGAAAAGACAGGACACTCGAATACGCAAAGCAAGCCAGCGCCGTCACAAGAGCGACCGGGATCGCTTTTTTCTCAAAGAAGCTGCCCCATGCGATCTTTATCCTTTGATTTTCGACTTTGCTTGTGGGAACGATCTTTTTTATATTCAAAGGAAACGCCGCAAAAAAACTTATGCTCAATGCTCCCGCACAGACGATCAGCGTTGCCTGAAAATCGGCATTCTGTATCAAATACATCCCTAAAAGCGGCCCGACCGCTGTGGCAAGGGTCATACTCAGGGCATAATATCCGGT
>CAZKCB010000093.1:0-7807 GCA_964550965.1 uncultured Oscillospiraceae bacterium | reverse complement strand
TATCTCGACGGCCCCGTGTTTATCACAGGACATCCGGTAGAAATTTCACCGCTTGCAAAGAGAGATCCTAAGGATCCCAGGATCACGCGCCGTTTTGAAGCATACATCAACACCTGGGAGATCGCAAATGCGTTCTCTGAGCTCAACGATCCCATCGACCAGTACGAACGCTTCAAAGACCAGCAGTCTCAGCTTGAAGGTGGAGACGACGAAGCGCATCCGATGGATGAAGACTTTGTTAACGCATTGGAAGTCGGACTTCCGCCGACCGGAGGACTCGGAGTGGGTATCGATCGCGTGATCATCCTGCTGACGAATTCGCCTTCGATCCGTGATATCATCTTATTCCCAACTATGAAGCCGCTATAAAGGAAGAAATATGGACAGTATTTTGATCAAGAAAATTTATGAAGATCCCAGCGCGTTTGGCGATCAGAAAATCTCAGTCAGCGGATGGGTCAGAACAAACAGATGCTCCAACAAATTTGGCTTTATCGAGCTGAATGATGGCAGTTGTTTTAAGTCGGTTCAAGTCGTTTATGAAGAAGACAAGATCAGCAACTTCAATGAGATCTCAAAGGTCAACATTGCTGCGGGTCTGACGATTCAAGGCACACTTGTTTTGACGCCGGAAGCAAAACAGCCGTTTGAACTTAAGGCGGATTCGATTTTTATCGAAGCGGGCTCTGACGGAGATTATCCTTTGCAGAAAAAAAGGCACAGCCTTGAATTTTTAAGGGAGATCGCTCATCTTCGCCCGAGAAGCAATACTTTCTCGGCCGTATTCCGCGTTCGTTCGTTGGTAGCCTTTGCGCTCCACAGCTTTTTCCAGGAAAACAATTTTGTTTATGTGCATACGCCGATCGTAACGGGGAGCGACTGCGAAGGCGCGGGAGAGATGTTTCGCGTAACGACGCTCGACCTTAATGATTTGCCAAAAACAGAGAATGGTGCGATCGATTACAGTCAGGACTTTTTCGGAAAAGAAACAAGCTTGACGGTAAGCGGCCAGCTCGAGGGTGAAGCTTATGCGATGGCATTCGGAAAAATCTACACCTTTGGCCCGACCTTCCGTGCAGAAAATTCAAATACCGCAAGACATGCATCCGAATTCTGGATGATCGAACCCGAAGTCGCATTTGCTGATCTCAACGACAACATGCACCTTGCAGAGGATATGATCAAATATGTCATCCGCTACGTTCTTGAGAAAGCACCCCAGGAAATGGAGTTTTTCAATGACTTTATCGACAAGGGGCTGTTCGATCGCCTGAGTAATATCGTCAATTCCGATTTCGGAAGAGTGACGTATACGGAAGCAGTCGATCTTTTGAAAAAATCAGGACAGGAATTCCAGTACCCGGTCGAATGGGGCATCGATCTCCAGACCGAGCACGAACGCTATATTACAGAACAGATCTTTAAAAAACCGGTGTTTGTCACCGATTACCCGAAGGAGATCAAAGCCTTCTATATGAGACAAAACGAGGATGGAAAGACCGTCGCCGCTATGGACCTTTTGGTTCCCGGCGTCGGAGAAATCATCGGAGGAAGCCAGAGAGAAGAACGCTATGATGTTCTGGTTTCTCGTATCAAGGAGATAGGACTCCACGAAGAAGATTACTGGTGGTACCTCGATCTCAGAAAGTACGGCGGAGTGAAACATGCCGGGTACGGACTTGGATTTGAACGAATCATCATGTATCTCACAGGAATGAGCAATATCCGTGACGTCCTGCCGTTCCCCAGAACACCGAAGACCGCTGAATTCTAGAAGCTTGCTATTGTTGAACTGAGGAAAGCATGAAACTTTTTTTCAACACTGTCAAAACTGGATTTATCGAAGCTATCAAAACCACCCTCACATTGATGAAGGTGGTTTTGCCTGTTTATGCGGTAGTTGTGATCCTGAAGTATTCGCCGCTCATGCCCTTTCTTGAAGATCTGTTTCGCCCGGCGATGGGAATTTTCAAACTGCCGTCTGAAGCTGTCGTTCCTCTGATTGCAGGTGTTTTTACAGACGAATACGGCGCGATAGCGACGGCGAGCCAATTTCATTTTACAGCAGCAGAACTTACGACGATTGCCATGTTCAACCTGGCATTCCATTCGATCCCGGTCGAATATGCTTTGAGCCGAAAGATCGGCCTTCCGGGCGGGAAATTTGTATTGTATCGCTTCTTTATCGGAATCGTCATCGCTGTTTTTACAGCTTGGGTAGGAGGTGTCCTTCTATGAGTGCTTCTCTCTCAGCAATTCTGAATGAAATCGTGACTGGCTGTTTTGCTACATTTTTTAATGTACTTAAGATCTTGGTCCCTTTGATGATCGTGATCGAACTTCTTTCAGTCTATCGCATCATGGAAAAACTCGCCAAGCTGCTTTCAAGTGCTACAAAGACGCTTGGGATGACTCCGCCGGCAATTTTACCCTTGATCGTTGCGACCGTCATGGGTGTAACCTATGGGGCGGGTACGCTGATCGAAATGAATAAAAAAGATCCTTTGCCCAGAAAAGACTTTGTATTGATTGCGATATTCTTTTTCATCTGTCATGGAATTATCGAAACGACAATGATCTGGGGATCGGCGGGCGCAGATATTATATTCATCTCTTTCGGACGTTTGACGATCGCCGCCGCAGTTACGATCATCGCGGCCCGCTTGCCGTTCTTGTGGAAGCGAATTAACTGAAAATTCTTTTGCTATAGATATCCTATAATGATATAATTATACCACTGTGAAATTGATCGTAATGATTTCAAAATAAAACAGTATTCAATAGAAATAGGAGGTTCATTTGATGAAAGGCTACACTGGAGATATGATCAGAAACGTTGCGCTTGTCGGGCATGGCGGCGCAGGCAAAACAACGCTTATTGAAGCGGCACTACTCAGTACCGGCGTAATCAACCGAATCGGTAAGGTCGAAGATGGCAGTACCGTATCCGACTATGACAAAATGGAAATTGAAAAAGGTTATTCGATTAATGCGACCATAGTCCCTGTTGAGTACAATAAGGTCAAGATTAATTTTATAGACACTCCGGGTTATTTCGATTTTATCGGAGAAGTCGATTCTGCACTGAGAGCCGTAGAGGCGGCCGTAATTTTGGTAGATGCTTCCGCGGGTATTCAGGTCGGAACCGAAAAAGCCTGGAACTCCTGCAAAGAATTTGACATGCCGACTTTCTTTCTGGTCACAAAGACGGACAAGGAAAATGTGGATGTAGATAAAGTGATCGCCGATATACAGGCGAAATTCGGTACTTCCGTAGTCACTATTACAGAGCCTCTCACTGATGCCGACAAAGACGCCTTGATGGAAGTCGTTGCCGAAAGCGATGAAGAACTGCTGGAAAAATATTTTGCAGGTGATACCTTCACTGACGAAGAATTCAGCCGCGGGCTGGTTGGAGGCATTGCTGCCCGTATGATCACCCCCGTCATGGCTGCGTGTGCACTTAACGGAACAGGAATCAAAGAATTCCTTTCGGAACTTGTAAAATACGTTCCTGCGCCTACTATCCATAAAGAATATGAGGGCTTTGACGCAAATGACGAGCCTGTTACGAGAAAATGCGATCCGAAGGAACCCGCCGCTGCTTTCGTTTTTAAAACGATTGCCGACCCCTTCGTAGGAAAGATTTCCCTGATGAAGCTCATTTCCGGTACGCTTACGCAGGGTGTTGAACTTTACAATATGAGAGCTGAGAAGCCCGAAAAACTGGGAGCATTGTTCTTCATGAGAGGAAAGACGCAAGCCGAGGCAGGCACTGTTTCTGCCGGAGATATCGTTGCCGCAGCAAAACTCCAGTTCACGCAAACCGGAGATACGCTCTGTGATAAGGCACACCATATCCGCTTTCCGAAGATCGAGTTCCCCGAGCCGTCCCTTTATATGGCGGTTGTGCCTAAAGCAAAAGGTGATGAAGATAAGATCAGCACCGGGCTTGGCAAACTCATGGAAGAAGATCCTTCCTTTGCAATGACACGAAATACGGAAACACACCAGACGCTGCTTGGCGGACAGGGAGAGATCCAGATCGGCATCATCACAGCGAAGCTCAAGGAAAAATACGGTGTAGAAGTAGAACTTGTCGATCAGAAAATACCCTACAGAGAAACCATCAAGGGCAGTTCTGATGTACAAGGAAAACATAAAAAGCAGAGCGGCGGCGCGGGTCAGTACGGTGACGTACATATCCGGTTTTCTCCGTCCACGGAGACCTTTGAGTTTAAAGAAGAACTCTTTGGCGGCTCGGTTCCCAAAAACTATGTACCGGCAGTTGAAAAGGGTCTCAGAGAATGCATGGACAAAGGCCCACTGGCAGGCTGCCCGGTCGTTAATGTCAAAGCAGTCCTGTATGATGGCTCTTATCATGATGTCGACTCCAATGAAATGGCATTCAAGATCGCAGCCGGTCTTGCCTTCAAAAAAGGTATCGTAGAAGCGAAGCCGATCCTTCTTGAACCTGTCATGCACATCGAAGTTCAAATGCCCGATGAATACATGGGAGACATCATGGGTGATATGAACAAGAGACGCGGAAAGATCCTCGGTATGGAGCCGCAGGTCGGAGGCGGACAGAAAGTGATTGCTGAAGCGCCTCAGGCAGAGATGTTCAAATATGCAATCAGCCTCAGATCCATGACACAGGCCAGAGGTACTTTCAAAATGAACTTTGCGCGTTACGAAGAAGTGCCGATGCATCTCGCAGAAAAAATCATTGCTGCGGCGCATAAGCATGAGGAAGAATAACAAACGCTGAAGAACAATGAAAACTCCACTATAAGGCTCTTATAGTGGAGTTTTTTACACGCAGGGGAGGAACGAAATGGCCAAAAAAGGAAAAACGGTTTTTGTCTGTCAGGAATGTGGCTATGAAAGTGCGAAGTGGATGGGACAATGCATTTGCGGCGTGTGGAATTCTATGGTCGAGGAAAAGGTCGTTGAAACAAACGAAGAAGATAAGCGCCGCAGGGTTTCTGCTGCGCGCGGAAGCAAAGCCGTTAGCCTCAACGATGTCAAATCAGGAAGCTTCACAAGATCTGATACAGGGATCGGCGAGCTAAACAGAGTGCTCGGAGGAGGCCTCGTACAGGGCTCTCTCACCTTGATTTCCGGTGAGCCCGGCATTGGCAAATCGACTTTGATATTACAGGCTGCAGCCAAAATCGCGGCAAGGACAGGCAAAGTCCTTTATGTTACCGGAGAGGAATCCGAAGAACAGATCAAAATGCGCGCGGATCGTATTTGCAATTCCGGGATGGATGGATTGTTTCTTTTGGCAGAGACCAATATGGAAAATATCATAGCCACGGCAGAGCAGCTTGTTCCTTCTTTTCTTATTGTAGACTCGATCCAGACCATGTATTCCGACGAACTTGAATCTGCGCCGGGAAGTGTTTCGCAGGTCAGAGCCTGTGCCAATGAACTGATGAGACTTGGAAAAGGCAAAAACATTCCGATTTTTATCGTCGCCCATGTCACAAAAAGCGGAGATCTTGCGGGGCCGAAGATCATAGAACATCTCGTCGATTGCGTATTGAATTTTACCGGCGAAAGAAATCAGGAACTGCGGATCCTCCGGGCAAACAAAAATCGTTTCGGAACGACCAGTGAACTCGGAGCTTTTGAAATGAGGGAAGAGGGTTTGTGTGAGATCGAAAATCTCTCAGGGACTTTTCTTGAAGGAATGGAAGATGGCACCGAAGGCTCGATGGCAGCGGCCGTCTATGAAGGAACGAGACCGCTTTTGCTTGAAATACAGGCACTCACTTCTCCTACGAACATCGGCTTCGCGAGGCGATCGGCAATCGGCATCGAACTTTCAAGGCTGAATATGATCCTTGCGGTTCTGGAAAGAAAGGGTGGGCTTTCACTGATCAATCAGGATGTCTATGTCAATGTCGTAGGCGGATTGAAACCGGAAGGAACCTCGACCGATCTTGCAGTGGCGCTTGCTATCTATTCGGCTTATAAAGGGATCGCAGGGGATAGAAAGACTTTGGCGGTTGGAGAAATCGGTTTGACCGGCGATCTGCGTTCCATACAAAATGCCGAAAAACTTGCAAAAGAGGCATCGCGCCTTGGCTTTTCAAGACTCATCCTTCCGAAAAAGAATGCAGAAAGGCTTTCGGAAATTCCGAAAGCCTTGAAATTGATTCCTGTAACAAATATTCGAGATGTGATCGAGATTTTTCGCGGCTGATCATTCTCCTGATTTTAGCTCAAACCAGAAGGTGCTTCCTCGACCGACTTCGCTTTCGACCCCGAAGCGGGCTTTGTGGAGGGAAAGGATCTCTTTTACGATCGCAAGTCCGAGTCCCGAACCTCCGGATGGGCCGTCGGCGCTATTTCTCTGAACCTTATAATAGCGTTCCCAGATGTGTTCGAGCTCGTCGGCGGGAATTCCCTCCCCTTGGTCTGTTACGCGGCAGAGAACGCCGTTTTCTGTCCTTTCGATCGACACAAGGACTTCCTTTTTTTCTCCGCTGTAACGGACGGCATTACTGATAAAATTAGAAAGCACTTGCTTGATCCTATGCGGGTCAGCGAATACAAGCATTTCTTCATCGCATTCGAGGTTGATATGGTAAGACTCACGCTCGGTCAGGACACCATAAGATCGAAGGATCCCTGCGGCGATTTCCTTAAGGCTGAAAACCTCAGGCTCGAGGATGGTAACGCCGGACTGCATCTGTGAAAGCATCAGGAAATCATTGACGAGCAGGTTCAAACGGTCTGCTTCATCGATAATAACGTTTAAATGAGAACTGCGCTTGACGGGATTTTCTCCGGAAAGATCGCGAACCATTTCAGCATACGATTTGATCATAGTAAGCGGCGTTCTGAGATCGTGAGAGACGTTTGCAATCAAATCTTTTTGGAGACGGTCTATTTTCGCCAACTCCCGGGAAGTGTAATTCAATGTTTCGGCAAGTCGTTGAAACTCCGAGTAATGGCCACCGTCAAAGGTGACATCGTATTTTCCGGTTGCCAGTACAGCAGCAGAATCAGAAAGGCCGATCAGCGGTTTTGTGACTTTCCTTGAAATGAAGAAGGAAAGAAGAAATGCAAGCGCCAGAGAGATTATTGTTACAAGGACAAGCTGACTTGTGAGGATATCGACCGTGGACTCCAGCGGGGCCAAAGGTGCAAACACGGAAAGATAGATCTTTCCTTCCGGCGTATCTTCGATGAGCTTTGCGTAGACAAGCGTCTTGATTTTACCCGGACGTGAAGACATCTCAAAAGAAACCGTGCCTGTCGGACTATTCTCCAACTTGTTTTTTACGATTGCGAGATCAAGAGAATCGACCATCTCGGAGCGGCCGTGAAATCCGGGATCTGCAGTGTAGATCACAAGACCTGATTCTGTTTCGATATGAACGAACATATCGTCCTTGTAGGAAAGCTCTCTCATTTCTTCAAGATCAAGAGTGCCGTAATTGCCTGCGATCGCATTGGCAGCCCGCACGATCTCCCTTGTTTTCATTTCTTCATAATATGTCTGCAGGAATGCGGTCTGAAGCAACCATAAAATCGCCATCAACGCTACTGCGAAGATGACGAAATAGGACCAGAGAACAAATTTAAAACTTTTGACATCGGGCGTCCGTTTCATTTTATCAACCCTCGAATTTGTATCCGAAACCACGCAGGGTAACGATCCGTGTACGATAAGCGCCAAGGTGGTTCCTGAGGTTTTTGATATGCGTATCTACCGTTCGGTCGTCTCCATAATAGTCGTAGCCCCATATATCGGAAAGAAGCTTCTGGCGTGAAAGCGCCAGATTTTTAT
>CAZKCB010000092.1:0-7882 GCA_964550965.1 uncultured Oscillospiraceae bacterium | reverse complement strand
TTTGCACATGCCCGCCTTCTCCTGTTTTTTACAGGACGGAGCGTGAAAATTAGCGGTAGGCCCACCGATATCGTGAATATAGCCTTTGAAATCAGCACGTTTGATCAGCGCTTCCGCTTCCCGAACGATCGACTCTTTGCTTCGGCCGCGAACTTCTCTTCCCTGATGATAGGTCAGGGCGCAAAAAGCACAGCCTCCAAAGCAGCCGCGGTTTGCGGTGATGCTGAAGCTCACTTCCTTGATTGCAGGGATGCCCCCTTCTGATTCATAACTCGGATGATAAGTGTGCATATATGGAAGTTCATAAATGTCATCGAGTTCGAGCGTTGAAAGCGGCTCCATCGGTGGATTTACAACCACCGCTCGCTTATTATCATAAGACTCCAGCAGGGTATCGCCATTGATCCAATCGTTGTTTCGATATTGCATTTTGAAGCTTTCTGCATATTTCTTTTTTGAACCGCTCACTTCCTCAAAAGAAGGAAGCATTTTTGTGTTTTCGTCCAAAGAAACTTCGTCCAACGGACAAGTGTAAGCGGTGCCTCTGATCCAGCGAATATCGCTGACAGCGATTCCGCTTTCCAGGGCTTCGGCAATTTCGACACTTGCTTTTTCGCCCATGCCGTATACCAACAGATCCGCTTTCGCGTCCAGAAGGATCGATCTTCTGATTTTATCTTCCCAATAGTCATAATGCGCGAGCCGCCTTAAGCTTGCTTCGATCCCGCCAAGGATCACAGGCACATCTTTGTACGCTTCACGCGCTCTGTTGCTGTATACGATAGCGGCCCGATCAGGCCGGCAGCCGGTTTTTCCGCCCGGCGAATACGCGTCTTCTTTTCGTCTGTGTTTGAAAACCGAAAAATGATTGACCATCGAGTCTACATTTCCCGATCCGACCAGGAATCCAAGCCGAGGCTTTCCGAAACGGCGAAAGTCTTCTGCACTATGCTAATTTGGCTGGGCAAGCACTGCCACACGATAACCGCGGCTTTCGAGAACACGGCCGATGATCGCCGGGCCGAAGGAAGGGTGATCTACATAAGCATCTCCCGTTATCAGCACAAAATCAGCTTCATTCCAGCCTCTTTCGTTCATCTCTTCTTTTGTCACGGGGAGAAATGGCATTTTCTACCTGCTTCCTTTGTCATAGGGGATCGCCACAGCCTTAGGTGCCTGTGATGATTTGGAGCTGAACGCCAAAACGATCAAAGTCGCAATGAACGGAACCATCTTATAAAAATCACTGGGGATCGATGATGTCGAAAGGAACGGAATGACGGAATACGCGGAAGCGATCGTTTTCATGAGCCCAAAGAAGAACGCCGCGAACAAAACCCGCATCGGCTTCCATTGCCCGAAGATCATGACCGCAAGAGCTAAGAATCCGTATCCGGAAACCGTTGCATCAAACTGTGTCGAAGTCGGTATGACAAAGACCAGCCCTCCAAGCCCTGAAAGACCTCCCGAAATGATAACGCCTGCGTAACGCATCCGATATACATTGATTCCGACAGAATCCGCCGCATGGGGATGTTCCCCGCATGCTCTGAGCCTGAGTCCGAATTTTGTACGGTACAAAATGATAACCGAAACAACCAGGATCGCAAGACCGATATAAGTTGTGATATAGGCATTTTGAAATAAGAGCCCGCCAAGGATCGGAATGTCTCCAAGTACGGGAACGGAGTGGATCCGGAAGGTATTTGCAAACGTGATCTGCTGGACTCCGTTTTCCTGGATCATTCTCGCTACATAGATCGCAAACGCGGGAGCAAACATATTGAGTGCCGTACCGCTGATGATCTGATCCGCCTTCATGTTGACGGAAGCATAGCAATGCGGAAGTGAAAAAAGCATCCCTGTGACTATTGCAATAAGGATCGCAAGAACCAAAAGGAGCTGTCCGCTCATAAGCCCCTGCATTTTATTGATGAAAAGTATGCTCGTGAACGCTCCCATGATCATCATTCCGTCCAGAGCAATATTGGTGACTCCTCCGCGTTCTGTAAAAACTCCGCCAAGGGCTACGATCAGTAAGGGGATCGAAAAGAACATCGTCTGCTGCACAACCAGAAATAAAATATTCATCTTACCTCGCCTCCTTCCTCTTCAGAGACCGCCGGATCATTTTTTGCGTGTTTTTTGCGCCATTTGAGAAGCTGCGGAAGGATGTTGCGGATAATCAAGGAGAATGCGCTGAAATATATGATACAGGCAACGATGATATCAATGATTTCCGGAACAAAATTGAGGGTCTGCAGATAATTCCCACCGAGCGTGATGTAAGAAATAAAGAGGGCTGAGAATATGATGCCGATTGGATTCGATAAACCAAGGAGCGCAACAGGAATGCCGTTAAATCCTTCTGCTGCCAGCACATCAACGACCTTGATATGCCTTCCTCCTCCTCCGGACAGATACAGCAAACCTCCGCCAAGACCCGCGAGCGCCCCGGCAATGACCATAGAAAGCACAACGCTTCTTTTTTCACTGATCCCTGCATATTTACTCGCACTCGGATTAAATCCGCAGGCTTTCAGTTCATAGCCAAAGGTGGTTTTATTTAAAACGAAATAAATCACGATTGCCATCAAAATGGCAATGTAAATACCGCAGTTCACCGTTGAAAGATCAATATGATTCGAATGACCTACCTTATTATAAAAGATCTTATCGAGCCCTCCTTTAGGAAGAACCGCCGATTCTGCAACCTCCTTGGAAAGCGCCTTTTGGGAATCGTATATCGTAGCTTTTACCATAAAGTTTGCGAGATACATTCCGATGTAATTCATCATGATCGTTGAAATGACCTCATGGACATTCAGATATGCTTTTAAAAGCCCGGGGATCAAAGCCCAAAGACCGCCAATCAGGGCAGCTCCGGCTAACGCAACGATCCAATGCCACGGAGCAGGCAGAAACGTCCATTTGACACCGATATAAGTGGCTGCGAAGGCGCCCATAATGAACTGCCCGGCGGCTCCGATGTTAAAAAGCCCTGTTTTAAAGGCAAATCCGACGGAAAGACCCGTTAGGATCAATGGCGTTGCAAAATAAAGCACCTGCCCAAGCCCTTTTGCTTCCGTTGAAAATCCGCCTTTTAAAATAATCAGGAAACCAGGCAACGCTTCGCCGGGATTACTGATCAGTAAAATGACCAGACCAAACAAAAGGCCTGCGACAATTGCGATCACAGAGGAAAGTGCATTGTTGAAACCCTGAAGACCCAGAAACTTCTTTATTGTGTTCATGCAAGCCCCCTCCCTTCCTGTCTCTTTGCGCCGGCCATATATAAGCCAAGTTCCTGTATCGTCGTTTCTTTTGGATCCAGTTCAGCAACGATTTCACCTTCGTAGATCACTAAAATGCGGTCGCTTACATTCATGACCTCATCCAGTTCAAGGGAAATCAAAAGGACTGCTTTGCCTTCTTCTCTTTGCCCAATCAGCTGTTTATGAATGTATTCGATAGCTCCGACATCGAGCCCTCTCGTTGGTTGGACGGCTACGAGGATCTCCGGATCAAGATCGATCTCTCTTGCAACGATCGCTTTTTGCTGATTCCCTCCGGACATGCTTCTGGCTGGTGTTTTTCTGCCCTGACCGCTTCGGATATCGTATTTTTCAATCAAGCGGTCCGCATAGACTTCCATTTCATGAAAACGGAGAAAACCGTTTTTTTGAAATGCCGGAGTATAATATTTTTTCAGTGCAAGATTTTCTTCCAGAGAATAATCAAGGATAAGCCCGTGCTTGTGACGATCCTCTGGAATGTGGCTCATGCCCTCTATATTTCGTTTTCTGATACTGTATCTTGTAATGTCTTTACTATTGAGAAGGATCTTCCCTTCATCAAGCGCAGAAAGGCCTGTCAAGGCGTAGACGAGTTCCGATTGTCCGTTTCCGTCAATTCCGGCAATGCAGACAATTTCTCCTTTTCGGACGTTAAAGCTTACATTTTTGACTGATTTCTTTGTACGATGTTTTCCGCCGATAGAAAGGTTTATGACCTCAAGAGAAGGGGCTCCTGGCTCTCTTAGGCTCTTTTGATTCGTAAAGTCGATCTTTCGTCCAACCATCATTTCCGACATTTGTTCTTTTGAAGCTTCTGCCACCTCGATCGTGCCTACAAACTTGCCCTTTCGAAGAACGGTGCAGCGATCTGCTACTGCCTTGATTTCATTCAGTTTGTGCGTGATAAAAAGAATCGACTTTCCTTCTGCGCAAAGCCCGCGCATGATCTTCAGCAGCTCCTCGATCTCCTGAGGTGTCAAAACGGCCGTCGGTTCGTCAAAAATAAGAATTTCATTGTCACGATAAAGCATCTTTAATATTTCGACTCTTTGCTGCATTCCGACTGTAATTTCTGAAATCAAAGCGTCCGGATCGACCGAAAGCCCGTATTTTTCGGAAAGAGCAACTACTTTTTCGCGTGCTTCATCCATCATGAGAAAACCATTCTTCGTCGTCTCTACTCCGAGGATGATATTTTGTAAGACCGTAAAATTGTGAACAAGTTTAAAATGCTGATGCACCATGCCAATACCGAGATCGTTGGCATCGTTTGGATTGTTGATTTTGACATCCTTGCCCGCTTTTTTTATCATACCCTTTTCCGGCTGATAAAGTCCAAAGAGTACGCTCATCAACGTGGATTTTCCCGCACCGTTTTCACCGAGGAGAGCATGGATCTCTCCTGTTCTCAGCTGGAGGGTTATATCGTCATTGGCAATGATCCCGGGAAATTCCTTTGTAATATGGAGCATTTCAATAATGTATTCCATCTTTTCCTCCGCATATCCAATTTCAAATTTTAAGCATTTCTATTGTTTTATTATACACGAAGCACAGGTAAAAAGAAATTCTGTTTCCATATCAATTTATTGGATAAATTGATACGGTTAAAAAAAAAGCGCTGCCTTGCGGCAACGCTTTCGAATAGAAGATTTAGAGGTCGTAATAGAGTCCGAATTCCGCAGGGTGCGGGATCGAATTGACCATTTTTGCTTCTTCTCTCTTTTTCTCGATCCATGTGTCGAGCAGACGCTGCGGAAATACACCGTCTTTCGTCAGGAAATCATGATCCTCTTCCAATGCGTCAAGCGCTTCTTCGAGGGAGTAGGGCAGCGGTTTGATCTTTTTCTGCTCTTCTTCCGGCAGCTTGTAAAGGTTGATATCATAAGGTCCAAAGCCGAGCTTTGTGGGATCCAGTTTCTTCTCGATGCCGTCAAGACCGGCCATCAGGATCGCCGCATAAGCATAGTACGGATTGCAGGTCGCATCCGGGTTTCTGAGTTCAAAGCGCTTCTGATCCGGCGCTTTTGCGTAATCAGGCACACGAATGACCGCGCTGCGGTTTGCGGTCGCTTAGCAGATGCTTACAGGTGCTTCATAACCCGGAACAAGACGCTTGTAGGAATTTGTCGAAGGATCGGTCAACGCGCAAAGCGCACGTGCGTGAGTCAAAAGGCCGCCGATAAAGTAATGTGCTGTCTCGCTGAGTCCGGAATAGCCTTTTTCATCAAAGAAGATCGGCTGTCCATCTTTAAATAAATGCATATGGACATGCATTCCGTTTCCGGCTTCGCCGTAAAGCGGTTTCGGCATGAACGTTGCTGTTTTTTCTGCATTGAAGGCTGCATTTTTGATGATGTATTTGATCAGCATCGTTTTATCAGCCATTTCACACATGGGACCCGGTTCTACTTCGATCTCGAGCTGTCCGGGACCGCCTACTTCGTGATGATGATATTTGATCGCGACGCCGCGTTCCTCTAACAGAAGGCACATTTCACTTCTGAGATTATAAAGGATATCCATCGGCGGTGTCGTATGGTAACCGCCATGATGAGGTACTTTATAACCTAAATTATATTCGTCGCTTCCGGTGTTCCATTCTGCCTGTTCGGCATCGATGGAAAAGGATACATTGTTCGCCTTTGTCTGAAAGTTTACATGATCAAAGACATAAAATTCGAATTCCGGACCGGTCTTCATCACGTCAGCAACGCCGGTAGCTTTCATATATTGTTCTGCGCGCTGTGCAACTGCTCTCGGATATTGATCGAAGGGTCTCGGCGGATCGTCGGTCACAAAAACGTCTCCGATCATCGAAATCGTCCTTATTTCTGAAAAGGGTTCTAAAATAGCGGTGCTCAAATCGGGTATGAATACCATGTCGCTTTTCTCAACTGCTGCGAAACCATAATTCGAACCGTCAAAGCCGATCCCGCGTTTCATAGTCTCTTCATTGAACCTTGCAGCCGGTATTGTCAAATGTCTCCAGCGGCCAAACAGATCGATCATTTTGAAATCGATCATTTGAATTTTGTTTTCTTCACAATAACTTTTCAGTTGTGCTACATTATTGAACATTGTTTTCCTCTTTTCTTCTATTTTTTAGCTTTCTTTATTTTTTGCAAAAATTACTACGCGGGAAATTATAACATAAGCAACTTCGCATTAAAATATAAACGATAAAAAAGGGAACAGACTTTTTTTGCCTGTTCCCTTTTTATTGTTTCTTACAATCTTATTTGATCATCATTTTTTTATTTTACGATCGTTGCTTTCACATGCGGCAATTTAAGATCTGTAACTGCTGCGATCGCTTTTCCGTCAGCATCAGTATCTTTTGTCAGAACGATTTTGCCGGAAGCGAGGTCGGCATAAACCGCATCATAGTCTGCCTGGGTAAAGGTTTTAAACTTCGAAGTTTCCATCGGAAGCTGCACGCCTTCTTTGTCTGCACCGTAGACCAAAGATTCGCCGCCGGGGAAATTACCGTCGTAGTATGCTCCCAATGCAGATTGTACTGCACCGGCAAGGCCCTTCATTGCTGAAGTGATTAC
Organism: uncultured Oscillospiraceae bacterium; assembly: GCA_964550965.1. Lineage (GTDB taxonomy): Bacteria > Bacillota > Clostridia > Peptostreptococcales > Anaerovoracaceae > STD2-154. The sequence continues at coordinate 1,029 of CAZKCB010000092.1, read as the reverse complement.
TGTCGGAGACTCGGGGCTCTGATCGATATCTACGCCGATGACCGATTTCGAGGCGGATTCAGCAGCAGACATAACCGAATTTCCTACTCCGCCGCCGCAAGCAAAGATGACTTCCGTCCCCTGGGCATACCAGGAAGCAGCAAGTGTTTGTGCTTCGGGAGAAGGTGTAAAGTTTCCTGTATAGTGATATTTCAGGTCAATGCTTGAAATGCCAAGTTCAACAGCAGCAGCTTCCGCACCCTGTGCAAAGCCGTATCCGAATCGGACAACAGCAGGAACGGCCATTCCGCCCATAAAACCAAGCTTGGTATAACCATCTTTGACTGCTGCATAGCCAGCCAGATAACCGGACTGTTCTTCTGCAAACTTGATTCCTACCGTATTATCCGCGGTTTTGTATACCGGATTCGGATAAACTCCATCATTCGGATATCCATCGATCAGAATAAAAGTGACATCCGGATACATGTCCTGTGCATTGAAAATCGGGGTTTCAAAAAGATAGCCGGGAGTTACGATAACTTCTGCTCCGCCTTCTACTGCAAGCTGGATCGCTGCAAGGTAAGCATCTGTAGTCTGTTCGGTCGGCTTATAGTACTTATGGGTGATATCATTTTCTTCCGCATAAGCTACGAGGCCTTCCCATGTTCCCTGATTGAAGGATTTGTCGTCGATGCTGCCAAGGTCTGTGATCATGGCGATCTCGTAAGTATCCGCTGCTTTTTTCTCAGCTTCTTTCCCACCGCAAGCGGCGAAAGTGAATACCATAGTGAATGCCAATAGTAAAACCAAAAGTTTCTTCATTTGCATTTCTCCTCCTTTTACGGATTCGTAAAAATTTGTTCTACGCACCTTATTCTATTAGAGCCCAGTCAAAAGGCCATGGAAAGCGGTTGCTGCGCTTTTCATGGCCTTTTCGATCTACTATTCGTTTTCTATTTTGGAAGGAACCCGCCTGACGCTACACCAAATTCCTTTAGTCAACTCCGGGTTCGGGGGACATACATGACGCCACCCGAACTGGCATTT
>CAZKCB010000091.1:0-7884 GCA_964550965.1 uncultured Oscillospiraceae bacterium | reverse complement strand
GGATCGATGAAAGAGGCCTTGAAAGTCTGGACAGGGAAATCCTCACTATGATAATAGACCGTTTTCACGGCGGTCCGGTCGGGATCGATACGATTGCCGCAGCCATCGGCGAAGAACGCGTAACGATCGAAGATCTGTATGAGCCTTACCTGATCCAAAGCGGTTTTCTTCACCGAACACAAAAGGGGAGAATGGTCTCTGAGGAGGCATACAGGCATCTGGGCCTCGTCGTTCCGGGGAACGATCAAATCAGCCTGGAAAAGTAAAAGCGATTTGAGGTCAACGATAAGCAAGGAGTTAACATGAATATAAATAAAAGATTTACTATTCGTAAAAATAGGGCGTTTATAATCCTCTTTAGCTTGATATTGCTTGCTTTGGCGACTCCTTCGCTGGTTTTTGCCTATTCTCTTCCTGAAAACATATCTGTGGGGCTATATTATTCGACAAGCGCGCTCAGCTCTTGTAAAATCGAGTCTCAACAGGGCTTTATCTTAGGTACTGCAGCGAATGACAGCTTTGCTGAAACCCTGCCTCTTCCTGCATATACAACACTGATTGCATCGGTTGAGAATGACAACATTGCGATAAGAGATGAAAGCGGAGTCTTAATTTCCTCAGATATCGGCATCAACGGCTGTCTGATGCCGGCTGATTATGCGAGCGGCGGAAAAATAACGATCCAAGGCAAAGAATACAGAGGCGGTGCCGCATTTAAAGAAGGAAGCAATGATAAGCTTACTGTCATCAACTATATCAAACTGGAAGAATATCTTTACGGAGTCGTTCATCTTGAAATGGGGCAGGCCAATCCTCTCGAAGCGTTGAAAGCGCAGGCGAGCACTGCCAGAAGCTTTGCCGCCGCAGACCTGAAAAAGCATAACGATATGGGCTTCGATCTTTGCAGCACGACGAATTGTCAGGTATACGGAGGCTGTTCCGCTGAATACAGCAGCACGACGCAAGCAGTAAATGAAACTGCAGGGCTTCTGATCTGGTCAAACGGAGATCCGGTCGCTGTCTATTATCACAAGAACAGCGGTGGTCACACGCAAAGCATTGAGGAAGTTTGGTCTTATCCGCAGACTCATCTTGTCGGCGTAACGGATCCCTATTCGCCGAATTACCCATGGACGGCGACGCTTACTTTTGATACAATAGCACAAAAGCTTTCGCAGGCAGGCTCTGATATCGGGGAGATCGTCTCCGTTCAGATCACAGAGAGAAACAGCGCCGGTGCCGTATCAAAGCTTACGATCAAGGGAAGCAAAGGAACTACGACATTGGAGAAGGAAAAGATCCGAACAGTCCTTGGGACCTCGGTGATTCGTTCCCGCATGTTTAACATAGGCAACACATATAGCGGCGGCTCTTCCACTGCCGTTGTGAGTATCAAAAGCAGCACCGCGATAAAAGAAGCAGGAGACACTATTTATGTGATCGGCGCTTCTAAAAAGGTCACAGCGGTTCCCAAAAGCGGACTCACTATCAGCAATGGAACAACAAAGCTCCAAAATGAGGCGACAGGAAGCGGCGACACTGAAATTGCTTCCGACGGCCAGATCGTAGTTTCCGGCTTAGGCTATGGACATGGTGTAGGCATGTCCCAGGACGGTGCGATAGAAATGGCCAAAAAAGGATTTACTTTTGAAAATATCCTGAAATTTTATTTCACGGATATCGAAATTCGATGAATAGATGAATAAAAGAGGTATCGATGCACATCAATGATTTTGACTATAACCTTCCGGAGGAACTGATCGCTCAGTATCCTGCAGATCGAAGAGACCATTCCCGTCTGCTTGTAGTAGACAGAGAAACAGGGAACACCAAACACAAACATTTTTACGATATTCTTGAGTATCTGAACGAGGGAGATTGCCTCGTAATGAATAATTCCAAGGTGCTTCCGGCACGTCTTTTCGGTGTCAAAGAAAAGACCGGTGCAAAAATAGAATTCCTTTTGATCAAAAGGAAAGAAGGAGATATCTGGGAAACGATGGTGAAGCCCGGGAAAAAGCTTAAGCCCGGCGACCATGTTCTGTTTTCAGAGACTCCGCCGCTTTCGGCGGAGATTTTGGATTTTGGGGATGATGGAACAAGAACCGTCCGTTTTGACTACGAAAAAAGCGGAGAAAGCTTCCTTGAGATATTGGAGAAGCTTGGAACCATGCCGCTTCCTCCATATATCCATCGTGAAAGCGTTGAAATGGACAAGGAACGTTATCAAACCGTCTATAATGACAGCAACAAAGAGGGCTCTGTCGCAGCACCGACTGCCGGGCTTCATTTTACCGAGGAACTTCTTGCAGAAGCCGCAAAAAAAGGCGTGAAGCTGGCACAGGTCACCTTGCATGTCGGAATCGGTACTTTTCGCCCAGTCAAGTGTGAGATCGTAGAAGAGCATAAGATGCATTTCGAGGAATATGAGATCGATGACGAAAATGCTTTGATCATCAACGAAACGAAAGCAGCAGGAGGGCGGATCATTTCTGTCGGAACGACTTCGACAAGAACGCTTGAAAGTGCAGCAGATTCTGACGGAACGGTAAAAGCCGGTGTCGGAAGTACAGGGATCTTTATTTATCCCGGTTATCGCTTCAAAGTCATCGACAGCCTGATCACAAACTTTCATCTCCCGAAATCAACGCTTCTGATGCTGATATCGGCGCTTTATGAGCGAGAGAAGATCCTTGCGGTCTATGAAGAAGCCGTTCGGGAAAACTATCGCTTTTTCAGCTATGGCGATGCCATGCTTATAATATAGAAATAGAAAAGGTAGGAAATGATGGACGCAGTCACATACGAATTACTCAAAACAGATGAAAAAACAAAAGCCCGTCGCGGACGGATCCATACTCCGCACGGAGATATCGAGACCCCTGTATTTATGCCGGTGGGTACGGCTGCAACGGTCAAAGCCATGAGACCGGAAGAAGTCAAAGAGCTTGGCGCATCTATCATATTGTCGAATACCTACCATCTGTATCTGCGCCCGGGACATGAACTTGTGCGCGAAGCAGGAGGACTTCATAAATTTATGAATTGGGATCGGGCGATCCTCACCGACAGCGGAGGGTTTCAGGTGTTCAGCCTTGGCGATCTCAGAAAAATCAGCGAGGAAGGGGTTGCTTTCCGTTCGCATATCGATGGTTCCAAGCACTTCTTTACCCCCGAAAAATCGATCGAGGTGCAAAATGCCCTTGGCTCAGATATCATCATGGCTTTTGACGAATGCGCGCCTTATCCGGCAGAAAAGGATTATATCAAGCGTTCTCTTGAACGTACGAGCCGCTGGCTTGCGCGCTGCAAAGAGGCACACAAAAACACAGAAAACCAGTCGCTTTTCGGCATTATGCAGGGAGGCATGTATAAAGAGCTTCGTTATCAAAGCGCAATGGAGATCGTAGACCTTGATCTTCCGGGCTATGCAATAGGCGGACTTTCCGTTGGTGAGCCAAAGGAGGTGATGTACGAAGTCCTGGATTACTGTGTCGATTACCTTCCGCAGAATAAACCACGCTATCTGATGGGTGTCGGAAGCCCGGATTGCTTATTCGAAGGAGTCGAAAGAGGCATCGACATGTTTGACTGCGTACTTCCCACCCGCATTGCAAGAAATGGCATGGCCATGACTTCAGGCGGCCGGGTTGCCATAAAAAATGCGCAGTATGAGAGGGATTTTTCACCGCTCGATGCGGAGTGCGATTGCTATACCTGCAGAAACTATTCCAGAGCATACCTTCGCCACCTCTATAAATCGAATGAGATCCTTTCGTCGATGCTTTTGACGAATCATAATCTCAGTTTCCTTGTAAAATTGATGGAAAATATACGCGCGTCGATCGAAGAAGATCGCTTTACCGAATATAAGAAATCCTTCTACGAAAAGTACGGAAGGTTCTAAAATAAAGGAGAGATTACCATGCCTATTGTAGTACCTAAAAATTTACCTGCATATAAAACATTAAAAGATGAAAACGTATTTGTTATGAATGAAGTCAGAGCCCACAAGCAGGATATCCGTCCGCTTCGGGTCGCGATCGTCAATCTGATGCCGACAAAGGAAGTTACCGAGACACAGTTGATCCGGCTTCTTGCAAATACGCCGCTTCAAGTCGAATTGCAGCTGCTTACGATGGATTCTCATGAGTCTAAAAACACAGATGGCGCACATCTTGAGGCCTTCTATAAAACCTTTGAAGAAATCAAAAACCAGCGCTTTGACGGTATGATCATTACAGGAGCGCCGGTCGAATTTCTGCCTTTTGAACAGGTCGACTATTGGAAGGAGCTTTCGGAGATCCTTACCTATACAAAAAAGAATGTCTTCAGTACCTTGCATATTTGTTGGGGAGCACAGGCAGCCCTATATCATCACTTTGGAATCGATAAGTACATATTGCCGCAAAAGCTTTTTGGTGTTTTTCCACACAAGCTCAAAGACAAAAAATCAGAATTGACCAGAGGCTTTGATGAGCTGTTTTATGTTCCGCACAGCAGAAACACGCAAGTGGCAAAGCAGGATATCCTTGATGTGCCTGAGCTTAAGATCCTTGCCGAATCAGATATCGCAGGAGTCCATTTGATTGCGACAAAGGACAAACGAATGATCTTTCAGCAGGGGCATGCAGAATATGACAAAGAGACATTGAAACTCGAATATGAGCGTGATGTGGCAAAAGGTCTGCCGATCAATATCCCTATGAATTATTTCGATCATGACGATCCGACAAAAAAGGTTATCGTACGATGGAGTGGTCACGCCAATCTGTTTTATGCAAACTGGCTGAACTATATTTACCAGGAGACACCATTCGATCTTGCAAAACTGGAAACAATGTAAAACGAGAAAAAAGGCAGTTTCGGCTGAAGTCCGGGACGGCAATAGGAAAGGACACCCAAAATATTGGATAATATAGTCTGCAAACACAAAGAAGACTGCGGGGGATGCTTGTATCAGGGCATCCCTTATTCTAAGCAGGTAGAGATAAAAGAAAAAGAAGTCCTTCGGCTTCTCTCTGCAAAGGAGATCGAGGTGGAAAATTACCTCGGTATCGTTCCAAGCCCGCGTGAATATGCCTATCGAAACAAAATGGAATATACCTTCGGCGACGAAGTAAAAGATGGAGAGATGACCCTTGGAATGCATAAAAGAGGGCGTTTTATGTCCGTTTTTACGACAGATGAGTGTCAGCTTGTAGATCCCGATTTTAACAAGGTGCAGCGTTTTACTCTCGACTTTTGCAAAGAAAAGGGATACAAGCAATATCATCGAAAGACACACGGCGGGTTTGCCAGAAACCTGATCCTTCGAAAAGGAGAGCACACCGGAGAACTTTTGATCAATCTTGTAACGACCTCGGAACTTGCGCTTGACGAAGAAGCTTATGTTTCAGGACTTCTCGGGCTTTCTCTGAACAATCGCATTGTGGGGATCCTTCAGACGGTAAATGACAACATTGCAGATGCGGTCAATTGCGAAAGCCTCAAGGTTCTTTACGGCAGAGATTATTATGAAGAAAAATTGATGGGCCTGCGCTTTGAAGTCAGTGCCTTCTCGTTTTTTCAGACAAATATCATGGCGATCGAAACGCTTTACCAGGACGCTCTTTCCATGATCTCCGACTTTTCCGGAAAGACGGTCTTTGATCTTTATTCCGGAACGGGAACCATCGCACAGACCGCGGCACAAAAAGCAGCACGTGCGATCGGGGTCGAATTGGTAGAAGAAGCGGTAGAGGCCGCAAAGAGAAACGCCGCGCTGAACGGCCTTACCAACTGTGAGTTTATTGCCGGAGATGTCCTGAAAGTGCTGGATGACGTGAGCGAAAAACCGGATGTCATTATTATCGATCCGCCGAGATCCGGGATCCACCCGAAGGCACTTCAAAAAATACTGAACTATGGAGTAAAAGAAATACTTTATGTGTCCTGCAATCCGAAGTCTCTTGTAGAAAACCTTGCAACAGCAATGCTTTCCGGGTATCAGGCCAAGACGCTTAAAATCTATGACAACTTCCCGTATACGAAGCATACAGAGGTGGTTACTTTGCTTACAAGGATCGCAGCGACGAAGTAAGCAACAACTACTACCCATGGCAGGAATTGAGAGATATTTAAGAAATCGGAGAATTAATATAAATGGTTTTTCTAGAGATATTAAAGGCTGTAATCCTTGGAATTGTAGAGGGTATCACCGAATGGCTGCCAATTAGCAGCACGGGTCACATGATTCTCGTTGAGGAATTTATACAACTAAACTCATCAGATGCTTTCAAGGAAATGTTTTTTGTAGTTATCCAGCTTGGAGCCATCTTGGCAGTCGTTTTACTATACTTCAATAAGCTCAATCCGTTTTTCGGCAAGAAAACAGGATCGGAAAAGAAAGAGTGTTTCAACATCTGGTACAAAGTTATTGTGGGCTGCATACCTGCTGTGATATTGGGACTCCTATTTGATGATTGGCTGAACGACCATCTGTACAACTACAAGACGGTAGCCATCACCTTGATTGTCTATGGTATTCTTTTCATTATAATTGAAAATCATAATATAAACCGCATATCAAAAGTAAATGAATTTACTGAACTTACTTATAAGACAGCGTTTCTTATTGGAATTTTTCAAGTGCTATCCCTTATACCGGGGACTTCACGCTCAGGAGCTACTATACTCGGAGCAATCATCCTTGGTTCTTCGCGTTCCGTTGCCGCAGAATACTCATTCTTCCTTTCAATTCCTATCATGTTCGGTGCAAGTGCATTGAAACTTGCAAAATTCGGGTTGAACTTCACAGGGACGGAAATGGTTATTTTGCTGACAGGAATGGTTGTTGCATTTTTGGTTTCAATCATTGCTATAAAGTTCTTGATGGGCTACATTAAAAACAACAACTTTAAAGCATTTGGATACTACCGGATTATATTGGGGGTGGCTGTCATTGTTTACTTTGCTTTGCTTTGATAAGCCATGCAGCAAGACGGATCCGGGCGACATTCTTGTAGAGCAAAATTGCTCGTCATGTCAATTTAGTTTTGGTAATGTACGCGCTGGACATGGTGTTGGAATGGATAATGGGCAAGACACCTATGGGATGCCAATGGAAGAAGCGGATAAAATGTACATTAACGGCGGTGCTGATTATGGGATTTCTCTTGATTCATTCATTGAACAAGAAAAATTGGATGGGAAATGATATATTATATTAAATACAGCATGGAAGCATAATAGCATTCCATCTATCGCCGCAACCTACAATCTGTCCACAATATGCCTACATCACTTTTTCAAAATGTACCCAAAATGAGGTCAAAATAGGCGGTGGACTATTACTGAATGTTATCTAAGCAAGATTTGCATAAGTTGACATTATAAAAGTCTTATCGAGCCATATAGAAACAGTATGTCTGCTAACGCTGAAAAATCAACGAATATAACCAATCTTTAAGGGTGAAATTGCCTGTTTGCCACCCACTTGCCACCGTAATTTTTATTGGGTGGCAAAAATGAAATATAAATAAAAATGCTTCCTGGAATGGGAAGCATTTTTTGATTATCAAAGGGTACTTCAGGCTGCATACAGTCATGCAGTAGATACCAAATCCATTCAGGCTGCAAGGTTAGAATTAAATAAAGCAGAAGTTGCTTTTGGACAAATTGAACAAGAAAGCAGACAGGCAAATGAAGAAGCAAGAAAAATGCCTGGTGCATTCAGTGGTACTGATGCGATTATTTCAAAACTGAAAGGGGCTGTTGCTGGTGTCGGTTTGGCTTTTGGTGCAAATAAGGTCATTGAACTTGCCGACAGTATGACTTCAACCACAGCAAGACTTAATCTTATGAATGATGGACTTCAGACCACAAAAGAACTTCAAGACATGA
>CAZKCB010000090.1:0-7886 GCA_964550965.1 uncultured Oscillospiraceae bacterium | reverse complement strand
CGCTCCGCTGATGATGTAAGGGCCTGCGCTCTCGGAACAAACCTGTCCGGAAAGATCGATCTCAACGCAGCTGTTGATGGAGATCAGCTGATCGATTTGCGATGCGATAAACGGATGATTTGTATAGTCTACAGGATATGCAGCGATGGCCGGGTTATCATTCATGAAGTCATAGAGTTTCTGGGATCCGGCTGCAAACGAATAGGCCATTCTGCCTTTATCGATGTTTTTACGGCTCCCGTTTACTCTGCCCTTTTCAACCATGTCTACAAAACCGTCAACAAGCATTTCGGTATGGATACCAAGATCCTTGAGATCAGAATCCGCGATCATAGCGCCAAGTGCATTAGGCATTCCGCCGATTCCCAGCTGGATGCAGGATCCATCCTGGAGTTCTGACAAAACGTGATCTGCGATTTTTTTGTCAATGTCGGAAGCGGCTGCCGAAGGCAGAATAGGAAGTCCCAAGTGTCCGCCTTCTACAACAAAATCAACTTTGGAAATGTGGATATTGTGCTCATATCCGCCATGGACCTTAGGCATATCTTCATTAACTTCAACGATAATAGTACGGGCTTTATCGATCGCTGCTGCATAATGAGATATCGTAACGCCAAAGCTAAAGTAGCCATGGGCATCCATCGGTGCAACCTGGATCGCAACAACATCTGTCTGGCAATTTTCTCTGACATAACGGGGCAGCTCAGAATATTTGATAGGGAGATAAAAGCCCATATTTTTTTGAGCCAATTTACGCTCGTAACCGCCCATATGCATGCTGTTCCATGTGAAATGGTCACGGTTAGGGTCATTTTCGATAAAGGGCAGCGGTTTTAAAATTACGCCTCCTCTAAAATTAACATTTTCAAGTTCTTCTCTGCGTCGATCGATTGCATCGGCAATTAAGCCGGGAAAGCTTGCTCCCCAGGAAAATTCAATCCAATCGCCGCTGCGGATCGCTTTTACAGCTTCATCTGCTGAAACGCACTTTTTTTTGTAATCAGCCATCATCGTCATTACATTCACCTCTACCTTTTCTTTGATTTAGTATCATAAGACGGAGATTGTAATTCTAAACGCTTTTATACCATAACATTATCGAACGGGACAACGTATATCTATTCCACGAAAATATGATATACTAGTTCCAAGAAATTTTTCTGATCCCGAATACGCTAAGATCATGTTTTCATGGCTTGGGTATTTATATACTTTTTGACGTCGTCTGTCAATCTTTTTTTGCGATTTCACTTCGATTTTAGCAGCAAAATAAAAAACCTATGCTTTTTAGCAAAAGCATAGGTGATTCCAGAAACTTTATCTTACAGCCACTGAATATCCGGGAGTTTATGTCTGTTCGGAATATGGATATATTCCTCATTTTCAGGGTATCCGATCATCAGCGAACCGTAAAACTGGCATCCCTCCGGTATTTTAAGCATTTCTTTAAGCGCCGGGACATTATTGCACATTCTTGTCAAATACCCTGCCCAGCAGGTTCCGATCCCCTGCGATTGAAGCATGAGTTCTACAGTGTATAAGGCAAGTGCCGTATCCACCGGCGGATTGATCGCATCCGTTCTCGAATAAGAAAGCAACAGCGTTTTTGCATTTCCAACAACTACATTGTGCCCACGATCATATATTTTGAGGATTTCTGCATTAAGACCCGTTTCTTTGACATACTCCAGAATATGTTCTGTGATTTTCTTTATCTTGTTTTCATCATTGATCACGATCCATTTTGCCGGGTGCTGGTTTTTGGCACTGGGAGCCCAGGCTGAAACTTGCAAAGCATGTTCCAGAACATCTTTTGGCACCGTTTCAGGCTTAAAAAAGCGATATGATCTTCTAGTCATCAATTGCCCTTCAACGAGTTTTTGAAAATTCTCAGGGAATTTTGGGAACTCTTGAGGAAGGATACCCGCAAGATCTCCGAGTTTGATTGCATCCTCGGAGCAGGCGGCAGCGCAATGTAAACATTTTATACAAAGCCCGTCCTCTAACGGCTGCGGTTTTCCATCCTTGACATCCAAAACCGTAAACGGACAAACATCAACGCATTTTAAGCATCCGATGCATTTCCCCAAATCGATCGTAACCATATTTCATCCTCCTTAGTTGCCGGGAAACTTCACGGCATCACATCAGCCCTTGTATTCAAAGAACTTGTCCTTATAGTCTTTTACAAAATACCTTTTCCCCTTTTGAATGATCGTATGCCCCTCCATTTCGAGGTGAAGCTTTTGAGCATCGATCCCTTCGGGATATTTTTCATTCAGTTCGCCGTCTTTTTTCAGTGTTCTCCAGTATGGAGTTTCAAAATTTTTACTTTCAAACGATGCGTTTGCAGCGATATTGATAAAAATGCCCGCGGTCAAAGGGCAGGTAAAATCAGCCCCCTGTTTTTGCGCCAAATAATTTCTGATATAGTCTGAGGTAATTACTTTTCCTTCCGGCACTTTTTTCATGATCTCATCGTAAGCAAGAGGCGGAGCGATCAGCATTTTTGATCCGCCATACCTTGCAATTGCTTTCGGATCTGTAAGTTCAATAATTTCAGGCATATTTTTGCTGTTATGCAGTTTTTCTGCAAACGATTTTTTGGCCATATCTTATCCCCCCCTTACTTAATATAGCAGTTCTTTTCCCTTGCCATCAACGCCAATGTGCCAGATTTGCCCTTCAATATCCCGGTAGTAATAGGATGAATCAATGATGCTGTAGTTAGACGCAGCAGGAAGGATAACGTCATTTTTATATTTTAAGGTCATGGAATGTATTTCCTGCTTATAATTATAGTTGAAATCACTTTCAGGATCCGGCACACTTTCTTGCAAAGAAAATATGATCCGCCCTCCAGATGACTTTATCATATCGATATATGACTTATTATCATCAAAAGCAACCAAGCCAAATTCTTTTTTTAGTAATAAGCTTTTACTTGACCCTGTAGGGGAAAGTGCGAACACTCCCTTTGCGGTGATACAAAATATCTTGTTTTCAAAAAATGCTGCATCAATGCATCCGTCGAGAATTTTTTGTTTCTCTTTCCCATTGGGCAAGATTCTGTATAAAGAAGTGCTTGCTTCTTCAATATAATAAATATAGCCGAGTTCATACCAAAATTTCTTTGCAGTACGCAATTGCTCTATATCTTCAGCTTCAAATATCGGTGCCGTAGGGTTTGTATCCATTCTTTGAATAAAAGTCGGATCGTCCACTTGAAATCTTAAAAAAAAGCCATCGGTAGACAAATAGATCCATCCATTCAATGAAAATGATTTTTCCCAATCCATCGTGGTGGTTTTTTCCTTTATGATTGATCTTTTACCATTCCTTAACAGCATGAGCGCATCTCCGTCAAGGTATACTGCATTAATCAAACCTTTGGAGTATATCCAGATCCCATTACCTTCATAGGAAGAAACCATCTGGTCTGCATTGCTTTTCGCCCCTACTTTGTAAAGAGTGTTTTCTTTCACTAAGGAAGGAACCCATTTCCCAGAACTATCCAACGTATTTTGCGGCGAATATATCGTTGGAGGAAGATCATTTTTAGGAGGAATCCAAGCGATTGTACTCTTACCTTCAAAGGATCTCCAGATACGATTCGATTCCCAATAAAAATGCGGCCATTTTACTTTGTCCGTATAATTCTCTGAATAAATGAGAGTTTCTTTTCCTGTTGATTTTATTTGCAAAATATCTATACGAGGTTCCTTGGAAATAGCATCTGACATACTCCCGGTTCCTCTCATCGGAGCTATAGGTGTCGAAAACAGCGCAACATAGAGATTGTTTTCATCAGCTCCTATGATTTTACAGCAGCCCGTCTCTGACATCATACTGTAAAAGTCCTGCGGCCCGTTGATCCCATCTATGTATTGCCATGAATATACTGAGTAATCGTAATATCGGTTTTCGCCACCATGACGACCGATCAAGTCATGATAGTATGTTATATTCATACTCCAAGGTCCAAGTACTTCATGCTTATCAAAAAGCGAATCCGTTTTCATATTTGGTATAAATGGTGATGCATCAGGGCTTTTATGGGTAACTTGAACTTCCGAATTTTTCAAATCATGTTTCCACCATTTTTTATTTGCTGTCTGATACACAACCCAGTCACTCCAAGCCGAGTACAAAATTATCACATCATTTTTAATGATCTCGGTTTTCATAGGATCAATCGCAATCCTGAATAATTCGCCTTTTGTGTTTAGTGCATAAGCCAAATTCTCGTTTGGCCCTGCTGAAACGGCAGCTTTGATATCTTTTAAAATCAACTTTGTTTGGGCACTCTCTTTATCCATACAATATAAATTGCTGTCTTCTCCAAGAAAAAGCACCTTCTTGTTTATGTCATAATAATACTTTAGCGGAATAGGCATTCGCTTATCTTCTTTGGTGAGATAAGTATGGCTCTTGATTCTATTGATATAAAGAGAATCACTATACTTTGCCGCAACACTTATGGGATATTCTTTTGCCTCTTGCATATTTGTTTGACTTGGCGCGGCATAAGCCAAAGAAGAACTAAAGATGATTTCACATAATATCACCAATGATATTATGTGTTTTTTAATGCAAATAGAGCGCATGGACAGTACCTCCGATTTTAGTAATTGCAAGCAGCAATTACGTTAACGAATAAAGTTTGTATAGATAATACGTTCCCTTTCCGGTGGCTGGATCCCTGCTGCTTTTGCCGCTTCAATGGATTTCAAAAGCCATGCCATATTCTTTCCGAGTATGCGCATGATTTGGATCCCTTCGATATCCTTTTTCACGTCCTCCGGGGTCGAGCCATGGACCATATTCCAATAGCGTGAAGATACGATCGGCATATTGCTGATCGCAAAATATTTGTTGAGTTCATCGAACGTTGCAGTCGTACCCGCGCGTCGCGCACTTATAACAGAAGCTGCCGGTTTGTAAGAAAATTGTCCTGTTGCTATATTGCTGTAAAACAGTCTATCCATGAACGAAATCAGCATCCCGGCCGCAGAAGCATAATGTACGGGGGAACCAAATAGAAAGCCGTCTGCTGTACGCGACTTCTCCGAAAATTCGTTTACAATATCATTTATAACGCATTTGCCTGTTTTCATACACGAATGGCACGCAAGGCAACCTGAAATCGGTTTTGTTCCTATATGGAATATCTCTGTCTCAATATCTTGCTGCTCCAAGGTATCAGCCACTTCTGCCAAGGCTGTATAGGTACATCCTTTTTCGTGTGGGCTCCCATTTACTAATAATACTTTCATTAATTAAACACTCCCCTCAAATTCAACAGTAAAAGCGATTCTATCTTAATTTTATCCGAATAAAATACAAACGAATATCCATGATAATTATACCACTCAAGAAAAGAATAAGAACTAAAATATGCTGTAGAAGAATCATAGCCCCTCCGCAGCATATTTTTTCAATTTATCGAACGATTTAAATCAAATCTGCTTTGCCCATTTACGACATTGGTCGATCTTCGGAGCCGGATCAAATCCTTGTTCGACACCCATTGTTGAGAGCATTTCACAGGGAAACGTTGGGCATTCTCCGCAGTGATTCAATTTTTTATCCTCGCAGCAGGATTTAACGCCGCATTCTCCACCCCAAAAAGGCTTCGCCATTGACAAGCAGCCCGTGCAGTGCACTTGTTCTTTTCTCTCGCATTGCGTGCAACGCACGCCGCATCTTGACTCAAACATAAGTCCGCTCCTCTTTTCCGTCAAAATTTATTTTCCTGTAAACTCCATTATTTCCATTAAAAAGCAGCGGAGGTTCTCCGTTTAACAAAAAAACCATGAAGTGTTCTAGGTTCATCTAGTCATTACCTTCATGGTAAACATTTGTCTAGAAATAATTATATGTAAAATAGAAAGCGTTGTCAATATGATCGATGCTTCGCATGTTGTTAATAAGCAAAACTTCTGTATTGACAAAAGAAAAAGCCCTTGTTAGAATCAAGTAAATATAAAAGCGATATGGGACTGACGGATAAGTGGAAATAACCACGTGAACCATATTGTATAAAAGTCGACCGTCTGGGCAATGTTTTCTTTGTTCAGGGCGGTTTTTTTATTGTTCCTTGGCAGAAAACAACTAAAAATCCTATGGGACTGACGGATATCAGTGGAAAGAACCACGTGAACCATAGGTGTTGGAGCCGACCGTCTGGGCAAAGAGGAATCACTCTGCCCGGATGGTCTATTTTATTTCTGGGCAACCTCTCGCAGATAGTTATAAAAAGGGAGATGTTCACATGAAAAATCGATGGTTGATCGCTTTATCCGCAATCGGGATCCATATCTGCATAGGCAGCGTCTACGCCTGGAGCGTTTTGACAAAGCCGATCATGAGCGAAATGGGGTTTAGTTTGAAATCTACGCAATGGACTTTTTCACTTGCGATTTTGTTTCTCGGCCTCTCAGCAGCATTTCTTGGCGGTTTTGTCGAAAAAAAAGGGCCAAGAAAATCAGGCCTTTTGTCCGCTTGCTTATTTGGTACGGGTATGCTCGGCACCGGCTTAGCGCTCTATTTGCACAGTCTTCCTTTAATGTATCTATTCTATGGTGTGATCGGCGGCATGGGCCTTGGAATCGGGTACATCACACCGGTGTCAACTTTAGTAAAATGGTTTCCGGATCGCCGCGGTTTCGCTACCGGCCTTGCCATTATGGGCTTCGGGTTTGCAAGTTTACTTGCCGGACCGATCATGCAGCGCCTGATGGAATCGTATGGTTTGGTTCTCACGTTTGTCATTTTAGGAATCGTTTATTTGACTATCATGGTTGCCGCTTCGCTCTATCTTGCTCCGCCGCAAAGTGCAGAAGCTTCCGTTACAAATGCGTCTGTGCTTGAAACAACGAATTCCGTAAATCACTTCACCGCAAAGGAAGTGCTCCGGACTTGGCAGTTTTACGCCCTGTGGTGTATCTTTTTCATCAATATCACCTGCGGGATCGGCCTCCTCAGCGTAGCTTCTCCCATGGCTCAGGATGTTGCCAAAATGTCACCCGCTGCTGCTGCTGCAATGGTCGGGATGATCGGTCTTCTCAATGGTTTTGGAAGAATTGCCTGGGCTTCTATTTCGGACTACATCGGACGCGGCGCTACCTATATCGCATTCTTCGCAATCGAGATCATAGCATTCTATACCTTGTCGACTGTAACAAATGCCCTAGCCTTTCAGCTTCTCGTTTTTCTGATCATAACATGCTACGGCGGCGGATTTGCTGCTATGCCCGCATATCTTTCCGATTGCTTCGGTACCAAAGAATTGAGTGCGATCCATGGTAAAATATTGACTGCCTGGGCCGCTGCCGGAGTTGTTGGACCCTTACTGGTTGCCTGGATCAGAGAAACGACCAACAGTTATACCACTACCTTGCATATCTTTTCGATCTGCTTTATATTTTCATTATTGATTGCGGTTTATTTGAAGGTAAAAACAGGTACCAAGAGAGAAAAAGAAATCGTAGGCATTGAATTGCAATAACGCCAACAGATTTAGCTGTAAAGATGCCCTGCTTTTACAGTTGGATATGCTTAGGCTCTTCCAGTTCTTTTTCGCTGAACAAGCTTAAAACCGCCGCTTCATAATCCTGCAGCCGTTCTGCTTTCTTGATTTTTTTCAGATATTTTGCATGATCCGGAAACATCCAGATCATATAGGTCCAGACTTCTTTCATTTTATGAAGAAGAGGTCTGCTCCCAAAAAGAACTGCTTTGTAGTCTTCATAAATTTTATCATGAAAGTTTTTCAGCAAGGTCTTTTCGAGTTTAGTATTGCTTGTGATGGTGCTGATCAAGTCGGGATTGATCAAGAGTCCCCTGCCAAGCATCAAAGTGTCTACGCTCGGAAAGGCCTCCGA
>CAZKCB010000089.1:0-7930 GCA_964550965.1 uncultured Oscillospiraceae bacterium | reverse complement strand
TTGGCGGCTGGATCTCCTGCATAAGAAGCATTTTTATTGACCGTGAGGACGTGCGTGCATCGCTCAAATCCTTTGATGAAGGCGCCGAATATTTGAAACAGGGCTTTTCCCTTGTGATCTGTCCCGAAGGAACGAGAAGCAAGGCGTCGAAAATCGGTGAATTCAAAAAAGGCAGCATACGGATCGCAACCAAAGCAGGTGTACCGGTCGTTCCTGTTTCGTTTGACGGAACCTACCGTGCGTATGAAGCACAAGGTTTCATACGCCCTGCAACCGTTGATTTTGTGATCCATCCCGCAATCGAAACCAAAGACCTTTCAAAAAAGGAAATCGCGGAGCTTTCCGATGTCGTGGAAAACATCGTTCGCAAAGGATTCGAAGAAATCCTGGCAAAAAGAACGCAGGGTCAAAAAGAAGTAAAAATCTAAGATTTTCGGATTTCTTTAATAGCAACAGAAGAAAAAAACAGGATTTCAATATTTAATTTTGAAATCCTGTTTTAGTTTCTATTGAAAAGGGCTATACATATAACTGCTAATAATAATAATTTCTTTGGAGAGTGTCGATGAACAACTAGAATAAGGAGGATTCAATATGCGAAGAAAAAGCTTGCTCAGAAAGATCCTACTATCGATAGGGTTGCCTGTTGCAATCACCTATTGTATTGCGGCAGTTATTTCCTTATACACGGTAAACCAATCGGTATCCACATTAACAACAAGCGATCTGACTTCAAAGTCCCAAGCGGTCTCAAATCAAATCGAAGGCCGTTTCGATCGTTATATGGAAATCGCCACACAAATGGCGACGAATCCCAAAATAGAGCAATTGTTCGAAAAAACAGTTCCCGGCGTCGGGATCACCTCGCCGGACATTTTCCCTGAAGTAAAAAAAGCATTGGACAACGTATATAACACGGACAAAGAAAATATTATGGTTTCCTGGGTCGCAGATTTCGATTCCAGCCAATTCACACAGTCGGACGGATATGTTTCAAAACCGGATTATGACGTTACGACCAGAGCCTGGTATCAGGACCTGATCGTCAAGAAAACCGCTTTTGTTACAGAACCCTTTGAAGATGCCGTTACGGGCAATGTGATCGTCAGTGTTTGCGCACCGACTTACAAGTCCGGTACAACAGAAATGATCGGAGCCACCTGCATCGATGCATCGATCACCGGAATCAAAGATACTCTCGCAGCGAGCAAGATCGGCGAGACCGGTTTTTCGGTTTTGATCACAGACAAAGGCCAGGTATTCTATCACCCGAATGAAAAATTTATCAACCTGACTGTAGATGAGATCGATATGTCGGATAATATCAAAGCCGCCTTAAAAAATAAGACTTCTGGTGAAATCGTTTATGAGAACGAAGGCGTGGCCTGCCATGGCTATGTTTCTCAAATCGTATATACAGGCTGGATGCGTGCGACAGGGCTTCCCGATGCAGAGTTTGGAAGCACCTTTGCGAAGGTCCAGGTCATCATGCTTGTCATCTTCGGCCTTGCGCTTCTTTTGATCATCGTATTGATCGTTGCCGTCGCAAGCCGCATCGTAAGACCGATCAAAAAGCTTGCGGAAGCAGCGGAACAGATCGCTGTCGGCGATGTCAATGTAGAACTAGAAGGAACCAACAAAGAGTCGCAGGATGAGGTCGGAGAACTGGCGCTTGCGTTTGAAAAAATGGTAGACAACATCAAAGACCAGGCACATGCTGCAAAACAGATCGCAGCCGGTGATCTCTCGATGGAATTCAAGCCGCACTCGGAAAAAGATGTGCTCGGAAACAGTATGCTGTCGGTCGTAGAGACCCTGCAGAAGCTGGTTCAGGAAGCAAATCAAATGACTACTGCTGCGGTCGAAGGCAAGCTTGAAAACAGAGGAAATGCCGATGCCTTTACCGGAGGATATCAGGACATCGTTTTAGGCTTGAACAAGACCCTCGATGCCGTCATCGATCCCCTTAATATGGTTGCAGAGCATGTAGAAAGAATCAGCAGAGGCGACATTCCTGATCCGATAACCGCTGAATACAAGGGTGAATTCAATACGATCAAAGAGAACCTCAATGACTGTATCGATGCCGTCGGCAAGCTCGTAGCCGACACCAAGATGCTCTCAGATGCAGCGATCCAGGGCGACTTCCTCAAGAGGGCAGACGGGAAACGTCATAAAGGCGATTTCCGAAAGGTCATCGAGGGCGTCAATGAGACCATGGATACGGTCGTTGACAAAGCGGTCTGGTATCAGGCCATCATCGATGCGATCCCGTTCCCTGTCCATGTAACCGATATGGATATGAGGTGGACGCTGTTCAATACCGCATTTGAAAATGTCATGATCGGACAGGGTGTTGTGGCAAGCAGAGAAGAAGCCTATGGAATGGCTTGCTACAATGCGGGAGCCAATATCTGCAATACGGAAGGCTGTGGGATCCGCAGACTTGTCGACAAGGGTGAAGGAGAGACCTTCTTCGAGTGGGCAGGCAGGAGCAACAAGCAGGATACCGCATACCTCAAGGATAAGAACGGACAGAACATCGGCTTTGTTGAAGTCGTGACCGACCTCACGGGAATCATGAGAGTCAGTCGTTATACGGAAACCGAAGTACACAGATTAGAAGAAAACCTCAAGCTCCTCTCGGATGGAAACCTTGACTTTGACCTTGCGGTTGGTGCCGGAGACGAGTACACCGAGGAAGTCAGCAGACAATTCAAGGGAATCGGTGAGAGTATCGCTGATGTAAAGAAGGCGCTTATGACCTTGACCGGCGATGCATCGCGCATGACAACGGCGGCAGTAGAGGGCGATCTTAAGAACCGCGCTGATCTCACCAGACACGGCGGTGCCTTTGCAGAGATCATGGAGGGCTTTAACAAGACTCTCGATGCAGTCATTGCACCGATCGAAGAAGCGTCGGCAGTCCTTACGGAAATGGCGAGTGGAAATTTCGACGTGACCATGAATGGATACTCTATACGAGACCACGCAGAATTCAAGAATGCATTGAACCAGACGATCGAAAACACCCTGAGCTACGTCAGCGAGATCTCAAGCGTTCTGGCTGAGATCGGAAACGGAAACCTTGATCTTGCGATCACTGCCGATTACAGAGGCGATTTCGTGGAAATCAAGGATTCCCTGAACAACATCATTGCTTCTCTCGGACAGGTAATGGGAGATATCAGTGTTGCCGCAGATCAGGTTGCTTCGGGTTCGCGCCAGGTATCGGAAGGAAGCCAGACCTTATCGCAAGGTTCGACGCAACAGGCCGGCGCGATCGAGGAGCTTACCGCTTCGATCTCGGAGGTCGCTTCCCAAACGAAACAGAATGCGGTCAATGCAAACCAGGCAAGCCAGCTTGCGATAAAAGCAAGAGACAACGCCGAGAAGGGCAACAACCAGATGAAGGAAATGCTCCATTCGATGGTTGATATCAATGAATCCTCGGCTAACATTTCGAAAATCATCAAGGTCATCGATGACATCGCGTTCCAAACGAATATCCTGGCCCTCAATGCAGCAGTCGAAGCAGCAAGAGCAGGACAGCACGGCAAGGGATTTGCGGTCGTGGCGGAAGAGGTCAGAAACCTGGCCGCCAGAAGCGCTGACGCAGCGAAAGAGACGACGGAGATGATCGAAGGCTCCATCAATAAAGTCCAGACCGGGACCAAGATCGCCAATGAGACGGCGTCGGCTCTCTCAGAGATCGTGTCCGGAGTCGAAGCGGTCGCAAACCTTGTTGGAAATATCGCAGATGCCTCCAATGAGCAGGCTTCCGGTATCGTCCAGATCAACAAGGGCATCGAGCAGGTTTCGCAGGTCGTGCAGAACAACTCCGCAACCGCGGAAGAAAGCGCAGCCGCCAGCGAGCAGCTTTCCAGCCAGGCAGAGCTTCTGAAGGAAATGGTGAGTAAATTCAGGATCCACAACGTTCAGACAAAGTCTCTTGGCAGCCACGATGTCAAAATGATCAGCTCGGCAGACAAGAAAATGCCAAAGATCGGAACGTCCAGAATCATCTTCGATGAGGATGACCTGAACAAGTACTAAATGAAACTGCCATAAACACTCCAAAAGAATAAAATAAAAGAACACATAAAACGTGGTGCAGAGAGATTTGCCCACGTTTTATGTGTTTATAAGAAAGGGTTTTGTAGTTTAAAACAAAGGAGCTGCGGTTCAGGCGGCCGGCTCTGTTGCTTCTTCCGGTTCCGCGGCTTTGGAGAATTCACTTCTGTTGATCACGAGCAATCCGCCGACGCAGAAGAGCATGCCGATCAGCTGTTTTAGAGTTATGTTTTCGTGGAAAGCCAGAAATCCGATGGTCACCATGCAGACGGTCAGAAGAATGTTGCAGACGACACTGCCGATGCTGATATTCCAACCGGCCCGGAAGAGATAGATATATCCGGATTCAAGTCCCACCGACATAAGTGCAAATACAAAGACTGCCCAGTTTATATTGGTCATTTCGACCAATATGGAATCGCCGGGATTCAACACTAGGAACAGAATGAAGTTGAAGCAGGCCAGCACGGTATAGGTGATGGTGACTGCGGCGTAGCAGTTGAGCTTTTCGGGTATTGCTTTCGAGCTCACATCATAGATGATATTGGCGCCGATAACAATCAGGACAGGCAAATAAAATAACATATCTCCACCTCCTACACATTGATTAGAACAAGGCCGACAAAGCACATTGCAATTCCGGTCACGCGATCTCTAGTGAGCTTTTCGCGGTAAAAGAGGACCCCTACGAGTATCATCGCAATACCGAGGCCGATGTTGCAGACCAGGGAACCGTAGCTTATCTTCCATCCGGCTCGGAACAGGAGAATATAGCCCAGATCGATACCCGTAACTCCTGCTGCCAGCAGGAAAACGGCCCAGTTGACTTTCTTGACTTCTGCGATGAAATTTTTTGATTCGCTCGTGATAAAAAAGATGATCAGTGCAATGCTGCCGGCAATCAGATAGACCGCCGTCAAGCCCGCTTGTGGATTGAGAACATGGGGAAAAGATTTGGCCGAGATATCGTAGAATGCATTTGATCCAACGATAACTAAAACCGGAAGGTAATACATAAATCGTTTCATGTCAGTTCCTCCTCTTCGATGTATATTGTGCGATCATACTACGTTTTCGCTTGTGCCTTCATTATTATTGCGTTTTCGACCGAAGTCAATAGAATTGACTGAATTTTATGACTATATTAGGAAAAAACTTTATATCTGATATAAACATACACTCGAAGCCTATCTTTAAGGGTTGAAGAGTATTATTGTTGAAGCTTATGTATAAAATGAACATTGCAGGAAAAAAACCACACAAGGGAAGTAGACTGTTCTGGGCAAAAACATTGTATCTAAAATAATGTTTTTTGCTTTTGCGCCCGAAAGCTTTAACATGGGTTTCCCTGTTTCAAGGTTGACAAGGAAGTGCACATAAACTACGCTTAGTCCAAGGAATCAAACTGGAAGAAAAGAAAAGGAGAAGAAAGAGATGTTGACAGGAAGTCTTGAAGGCTATGTTTTTTTAGGAATCATATTTCTTGCGAATGTCCTTATTTTTGGAGTCGCAAAAGCAAAAGAAAATAAGATCACGAAAGCAAATGCGGAGCAGACAGCGAAGGTGTTTCTTCGCTTGATGGTCACGCTGCTTGCCACGAATCTTTTGAATCTCGTTATGCTTTTCAATCGGGTCGATCAGATCGGTTTTATCGTTCCCAGTCTTGTTTTTGCGGTGTTTTCGATCTTCACGGTCCGCCCGCAGGCGATCCGCCGCTACGCAGAAGCAAAACGTCTGCTATAAGAAAGCGTCTGATAAAATTTCCTTGCAAAAACGGTTTACTATGTTATACTGATTAGGCATTGAATTTTGCTGGTACGTTTGTAATGCGCCGGTTTTCCGGAAGAAGACAGACAGAAAAAAAGCGAATATTATGCTCCTTGCCTTGTCCACGGGCGCAAGCCTACAAGAGAGAAGGCCATTTAGTCCATAAGGAGGTGAAAAGAAAATGAACAAGTATGAAGTTATGTTCATCATTGAGGCTGCTTTAGAAGACGCTAAGAAAGAAGCCGCGATCGCGATGGTCAAAGAGGTCATCAGTGCTGGCGGAGAGGTCGGAAAAGTAGATGTCTGGGGTATGAGAAAGTTGGCGTACCCGATCCAGAAGAAGAACGAGGGATATTATGTAGTGATCGAATTTACTGCAGAGGCCGATCTTCCGAAAGAATTAGACAGAAAGCTCAGGATTTCAGAAGCTATCATTAGACATATCATTATCAACAAAGACGAGAAATAGAGGGTTCGCCCAAACGATTTCCGGATAATAAAGCGTAATGAAAGAAACGGGGGAGTTGAGACTATGAACAATGTAGTATTGATCGGCAGATTGACAAAAGACCCGGAGCTTAGGTACATTCCTCAAAGCGAGACGGCGGTTGCCAGTTTTACTCTTGCAGTAGACCGGCCCTTGTCTAAGGAAAAGGCGGCTGATTTTATTCGGATCGTGACTTTCGGAAAAACGGCCGAGCTTTGTGAGAAGTATATTGCAAAGGGACGCTTAGTCGGCATTTCCGGCAGGATCCAGACGGGGAGCTACAAAGACAAGGAAGGAAAAACGGTCTACACCACAGAAGTGTATGCGGATCGTGTCGAATTCCTTGATCGCGGAGACAAAGTCGGCGGTGGATCGGAAGGTTCTTTCGAACGCCCGCAGAATCAGTCACCGAGCATACCGGAGGGTTTCCAGGCACTTGATGAAGAGGATGATGATATCCCATTTTAAATTCCAGAAGAGGAGATAACAGCCATGATCGATAAGAAACGCGGCATGAGAAGAAAAAAAGTATGCCAGTTCTGTGCAGATAAAACAGAAACCATCGATTACAAGGACGTAGATAAGCTCAGAAAATATGTGACGGACAGAGGAAAGATTCTTCCCAAGAGAATCACAGGAAGCTGTGCCATTCACCAGAGAGAGGTCACAAAGGCCATCAAGAGAGCAAGAATCGTCGCTTTACTGCCCTACACGGCAGACTAATCGAAATGCGAAAAGCCTTTGCGAGAGCAAGGGCTTTTTTTATGCCTTTCAGGATAGGCGGATCTTTTCAAAAAACACACGCAAAAGGGCGGCACTATGCTATAATATTTGATACGAACGGAATCGGATCTACAAGACGATCGCACCGAGTTTTTCGGCAAAGGCACTAAGACGATCGACGGCGATTGCCGTAAGGATTTTTTACATGGGAAATAAATTGATCAGAAGTCTTATAACACCTTATCTTTGGGTCAGCATTTCCGCGCTGGTTCTTTTTGCAGGTGGGCTTCTCTATTTCAACCCGTACGCGGGTCTTTTGGCATTCTTTCTTGTTGCCATAGTCAGCCTTTACATTTACTTTCTGATTCGCAGGAAGGCCGATATCTGGCAAAGATACGCAAATGCGATCACGGAAGAAATGGACACGACATTTCAGCGTTTTGTTGTAAACAATCCGCTTCCTCTTTGCATCGTAGACGGCGAAGGGACTTTGCTTTGGTTCAACCAGCCATTCCCGAAGATATACGAAGACGCAGAAATGCTGAATTCGGATATCACGGAACTGACGGGCCTCAAATATTCAGAGCTTTTACAGTGCGGGGCAGGCGAAAAATATATCACCGTCAACCGCAGCGGCAAGATCTACCGTGTTATGGCGACGTTTTCGGAAGAAGAAGACAACAACGGAAGCATCCTGCTTTATTGGGTCGATGTAACGAATCTTGAAAATTTAAAGACCATGTACAACGATGAAAGACTCTGCTATGGCTTTATTGAAGTTGATAATTACGATGAACTCCTCTCCGGCACGCCGGATGAGAAGAAATCGATTTTGACCGCGCAGATCGAGACGGCACTTCGTCAGTGGGTGACAAGGAT
>CAZKCB010000088.1:0-7948 GCA_964550965.1 uncultured Oscillospiraceae bacterium | reverse complement strand
TGATGCACGGATCAGTTCTTTGTTGATATTCGGGTCGGAGGAATCAAGATAAATTCCGGTCACGATATTTTCATCAAGCAGTTTCTTGGCCATATATTTGATTTCCATATATGCATTCATCCCGAGCGACTGCTTTATAACGCCTTTTACCTGAAAATATTGATCTTCGCGATTCGGCAGCTAGCTTCTTACCTGAACGGTGTCCCCTTTTTGCAGACCCAAAAAATGGGCCAGATTTTCGGAGAGCAAAATACCTCTTTCAGGCACATCCACGGCGTCACCATCGCGATCCTCAAAGAAGTAGAATTTTGTATCTTTGGAAAGCCCCACAACATTGACCGCCTGCTTTTTATTTCCGTTGGCTAGTTCAAAAGGATATTCGATCTTTCCCTCCATATAATCAACATCTATGATTTTTGTAAAATCAGGCAAGTCGCGTTTGTCGACCGGCCTCACAAAATTGATGTTGTAATCCATTCTCTGAAACTCTTTAAAATGCTTGTCCATAATGTCTTTGACGGCATCCGGCATACTCGTCGTAAAAGCCATCATCCCATAGGTCAGGATGACTCCGCTCAGCACAAAAATGGTTCTCTTTGTATTCCTGAAAATATTTTTCCCAACCATCTTTTGGCTAAACGAAAGCCGCTTCCACAAAAACGGGATTTTTTCCAGGAATATGCGCTTTCCCGCTTTGGGCGGTTCTGCTCTCATCGCATCGGCCGGCGCTATCTTTGCAACACCTCTCGCTCCGATTGTTCCGGCCAGAGCGCAGATCACAAAAGACAGCAGCATAGCAATGGCAATGTACGAATAATAGAAATTGATCCGAAGCAGTGGGATGTTGAAAAACATGAGATAGTTCTGCGTCAATGCCCCGGCAAGACCCATTCCGACAGCCGATCCGAACGCTCCACCCAAAAGTCCTGTGCACATTGCATACTTTACATAATGCATCATGACCTGAGAATTTCGATAACCGACCGCTTTGAGGATCCCGATTTTCAGCCTGTCTCTTTTTACCATTCTCGCGAGCATCATAATCAGAATAAGTGCAGCAACCGCTAAAAATAAAAACGGAAGCAGCGAGCACATGGCATCAAGCTGTTTCAATTCCTGTTCGATCATATTATTGCTCAGCTGATCTTGCTTTTTCGTTGTTTCCTTTACTCCGTATCGGTAAAGTTCCTTCTCTGCGTCATCGATCACCCGGTCAAGGTCGACACCCGGTTCGAGCGAAAGCAGAAATTCGTTGCAGCTTCCGCTGAGCCCCATGGCCTGGCTTCCAAATTTTTCGGAAACATAGCAGACTCCGAAGCTTTCGTTATCAGGCATCATCGACTGCGCGTTTTCCATCAAATAGATATATTCCGGGTTCGCAACGACGGCGGCTATCCTTAGGTCATAGCGGATCCCGCCGATCTGAACAGCGATCGTGTCTCCGGGATGCAGATCTCTGGCCTCCGCAAACTGCTGGATCAGAAGGACTTCTCTGTCGTCAAGCCCGCTGTCCTTACCCTCGATCACGGTAGAACGGCATAAAGCCTCAGGGTCTTCCGGAAAAGTGACGATCCTGATGTTTACTCGTTGATTTTCGTCCTCCGTTATCATCGGAACATCCGCACTCGTTCTTCCGCTTACTTTTTTTACTCCCGGAATTTTTGCGAGTCTTTCTGCCTTTTCCAAAGGAACGGCTCCGGTTCGTATAAAAAGATCGGCAAAGTGATTTTCTTCGTAATATGCCTGTAAGGTATGCCTCATGTTGATGGAAGTCATGCTCAACGCAGCGAAAATAGCGATCCCGACGATAAGGATCATGACAACGGCAAGGAACTGGCTTTTTGACTTAAGAATCATGCGAAGAAGCATCGCATCGATTTTCGTGAGTCTTTTCACCATTTGATCTCCCGCACAGCCAGAGGCATTTCATTGATATAATTTTCGATGATTTGTCCGCTTCTCATCTTGATGACACGATCAGCCATAAACGCAATGTCCGAATTATGTGTAATGACGATCACAGTCTTTCCCATCTCATGGTTCACTCTATGCAAAAGGTCGAGAATCGAAATCCCCGTCGTATAGTCCAAAGCTCCGGTCGGTTCATCGCAAAGCAGGATGACTGGATTTTTTGCTACCGCTCTTGCAATCGAGACTCGCTGCTGTTCTCCTCCGGAAAGTTGTGAGGGGAAGTGGTCTTTGCGGTCTTTTAATCCAACGGCTTCAAGGATCTGGTCGACAGGAAGCGGGTCTTCCGAAATTTCGGTCGCCAGCTCAACATTTTCTTCCGCCGTAAGGTTTCCCATGATGTTATAAAACTGGAATACAAAACCGACTTTATTACGGCGGTATTCCGTGAGTTCGCGTTCGCGAAGTCCTGTCATGTCCTTGCCCATCATCCGAAACGTGCCGGAAGTCGGCGTATCCATGCCTCCGAGTATATTTAACAGAGTGCTTTTTCCTGATCCGGACGGGCCGAGGATCACAACAAACTCGCCTTCTTCTACCGAAAAAGACGCATCCTGGAGAGCTTTGACTTCGATCTCGCCCATCTGATAACTTTTCGAAAGCTTTTCCGCCTCTAACACGAGCATAAAAAAATCGCCTCGCTTTCTGCCTTTTCGGGTATAGATACCCCCAGCAGAGCGTACGAAGCTATTTCAGGATGAATTTTCAGTTAAAAAGGGAAAAAGACTTTTTGAATCGAGAAAGACGCAGCGCGATTTTTTTGAGCAAGGCCGCTAAAAGCAGGGAAGATATTATTGTTAAAATAGTAAGAATAATGTAGAACAAGGAAAGGGGCAGCCCATCCGCAAGCGCCTGCAGGCGGAAAGAAAAGAAGCTGAGCAGCATTGCGTGGGCGAGATAGGCCTCAAAAGTATATTTATCGATCCACGAAAAAACCGTACATAGCCACTTCACTGAACGCAGTTTGATTGCAAGAGAAAAGACTGCAAGAATCGAAGCTGCCGTAAGCAGTGCAAAGCCGGGATCCAAAAAACTCACGCAGGAAAAAGAAAGCGTGCCCGTTTCCCGAATAAATGCAAGCGATTTAAAAACGCCGATACAGACCGCAGTAAAATACAGAAGCCAGCAAACAAGCGCCTTTTGGGAAAGGATCCGGCAGAAGCGTTCGTAATAAAGTCCGCAAATACAGCCGAGCCCGTAAAATAAAAGGTAAGAAAAGAAAAACCTTGTCCGGTACATCGCAAAAAGATCTCCGATGAGATTTCCTCGGGGAACCAGCGGTTCGATTTTCAATATCAGCAGGCAAACCGCGACAAACCCCAGGAATATACAGGCAAATGCTTTTCTCCCGGTATATTTTTTTTGCAGAAAACGGATCAAACCAATCAAAAGCGGAGAAATAAGAACGAACTGAAAAATCATGACTACATACCACAGGTGGTAGCTTGCCGAACCCGTAAGAGCCATCTTCGCGAGTTCTCCGATCGAGCCCGGAAACGGAAGCAGCGGTCCTGCCAGATGCAAATTGTAAATATAGTAGGCAACAGTCCAGACAAGATACGGAACAAGGATCGTAGCGACCCTTTTTTTCAAAAACCGTTTATATTGAAAGTCATCTATGCGATAGCAAAGTAAGAGCCCTGAAACAAAAATAAACATCGGCACCGCAAAACGCACGACTTCAAAAACAAGAGCAATCCCCGAAAGTTCATACACGCCGACGAGAGAATCTCCGCGCCGTGCATAAGCTCCGAGGATATGCTGAACAACCACTGCAATAAATGCCGCAGAATGTAAGAATTCAATTTCGTAAAGCCGTTTATTGTTGCTCTGCGAGATACTCATGCAGGATCGCAAGTCCTTTCTCGATTTCTTCATCACTGATCGTAAGCGGAGGAAGCAGACGCAAGGCATCTTTCCCTGCCGTCAGTATCACAAGTCCTCGCTTCAAAAGATCTGCCGCCGCCGTCTTCGGAGCCAGTCCGTCAAGCACGATGCCTATCATCAATCCTTTTCCTCGAACCTCTTTGATCAGCGGAAGCTTCCATTCATTGACTGTCTTTTGGATCTTTTCACCTTTTTCGGTGACAGAAGCAAGAAAACCGGGTTCCGCGAGGATATCAAGGACCGCATTCGCTCCTGCGCAGACGATCGGATTTCCTCCAAACGTCGAGCCATGCATTCCCTGGGAAAGAACGCCTCTGCATTTTTCGTTTGCAAGGACCGCTCCGATCGGCAAGCCGCCGCCAAGTCCCTTTGCTGTCGTGACGACGTCAGGCTCGACACCAAGTCCCTGGTACGAATACATCGTTCCGGTGCGGCCGTTTCCTGTCTGGACCTCGTCAAAAACGATCAGTATATCCTTTGACGCAGCGATTGCGGAAAGCTCATCGACATAGCTTTGCGTAAGTGGGATCACTCCGCCCTCGCCCTGAACGCCTTCGACCATGACCGCGCAGACATCGTCTGTCAGTGCGCCTTTGAGCGCCTCTTCATCATTGGCAGGAACATAGCGAAAACCCTCAACAAAGGGGTGGAAATAATCGTGATAGGAAGGTTGGCCCGTAGCGGTCAGTGCCGCCATGGTCCTTCCATGAAAAGACTGCAGCAAAGTCACGATGACGTGCCTTCCTTTTCCGTATTTTTCAAAGCTGTATTTTCTTGCAAGTTTGATCGCGCCCTCGTTCGCTTCGGCACCGCTGTTTCCGAAAAACGCGGCTTTCATTCCCGAAAGTTTCGTAATGCGGGAGGCAAGCTTTGCATATGGTTCCGTATAAAAAAGATTCGAAACGTGAGGAAGCGCAGCCGCCTGTGAACTTACGGCTTCGACCCAGTGCGGATTCGCATATCCTACGGATACGACGCCGATGCCGCTGCCGAAGTCGATGTATTCTTTTCCCTCGGTGTCATATAAGAAAGAGCCTTTGCCGCTTGCAAAGGCTATATCATAGCGTCCATAATTCTGCATGCCGCTTTCGGCATCCATTTCCTTTATTTTTAAAAAATCCATATTCATTTCTCCATATTTATTGAGCAGTGATCATCGTGCCGATCCCTTCGTCGGAAAGGATCTCGATCAACAGAGAATGTTCGATCCGTCCGTCGATGATATGTGCGCGTTCTACGCCGCCTTTAAGAGCCTCGACACAGCACTCGATCTTCGGGATCATTCCGCCTTTGATAATGCCTCTTTCGCGAAGCGCGGGGATCTCTGTGGCATGGATACGCGAGATCAATGTGCTCTCATCCTTTACATTCTCCATGATTCCCCGAACATCGGTAAGCAGGATCAGTTTGATCGCGCCGAGCGCAACGGCGAGTTTCGCCGCAACCGTATCTGCATTGACATTATAGACTGCATTTTCGTCCATTCCGTGAGCGATTCCCGAAACGACAGGTATGTAGCCCATCTCCAGGGTATCATTTATGATTTCCGGCGAGATCCCTATGATCTCACCGACGAGCCCGTAATCTTTTCCGGGCTTATCAAGTTTGACCGCGCGGATCATGCCGCCGTCCATTCCGCAAAGACCGATCGCTTTGCCGCCGACATTGTTGATCATCGAGACGAGGTTTTTATTGACCTTTCCGCAGAGGACCTGCTGAACGATATCCATAGTCTCTTCGTCGGTATATCTCAGGCCGTCGATAAAATGGCTGGTCTTGTTGATTTTTGTTAACATTTCATTGATTTCGGGTCCACCGCCATGTACCACAACGATATTGATCCCAACCAGTGAAAGAAGTACCAGATCCCTGATGACCGCATCTTTGAGTGAATGCTTGATCATTGCATTCCCGCCATATTTGACGACGATCGTTTTTTCGTTGAATTCCTGAATATACGGCAGGGCCTGTACCAAATGACCTGCCTTATCCGAAAGAGTTTGCACCATGTTTCCTCCCGTTACTAACTTCTGTAGTCACCATTTATTTTGACATAGTCATAGGTCAGGTCGCAGCCCCAGGCTACAGCTTTCTCTATGCCTTCATTGAGATCGACAAAAATCTCAACTTCCTCTTCAGAGAGGATCTTCTTCGCCAGTTCTTCGTCAAAGGCCAATCCGCGTCCGTTTTCGCAGACCTGTATTTCACCTGCCGCAGAGCGGAAGAAGACCTGTGTCTTTTCGTAATCGAACTCTGCGCCGGAATAACCCATCGCGCAAAGGATCCTTCCCCAGTTTGCATCGCAGCCGAACATTGCCGCTTTGGTAAGGTTGGAGGAAATCACGGATTTCGCCATGAGCTCCGCTTTTTCTTCGGTCGCAGCTCCGACCATCGTGCAAGTCACGAGTCTCGTCGCGCCTTCTCCGTCTCTGGCAAGTTCTCTGGCCAGATGGATGCAGAGGACTTCAAGCGCCTCATAAAATGCGATATAGGCAGGGCTTTTTCCCGATGTGATCACCGGATTTCCGGCAAGGCCGTCAGCAAGGATGCATGCCATATCATTGGTCGAGGTATCTCCATCGATGCTGATCCGGTTAAACGATTTTTTCACGCAGTCGCTCAGTGCTTTCTGCAGAAGTTCCTGTTCGATCGCAGCATCGGTTGTTATAAAATTCAAAGTTGTTCCCATATTTGGGTGGACCATACCGGAGCCTTTTGAAATGCCGCCGATTTTGATCGTCTTCATACCGATCTCAACAGAGACTGCATATTCCTTTTCGTAAGTATCCGAGGTCATGATCGCACGTGCGGCATCATTGCTCCCCTTGGGTGAAAGCGCCTTCGTAAGTGCAGGCACTGCTTCTTCGATCTTTTCGATCTCAAGTTCGACACCGATGACTCCTGTGGATGCTACGATAACGTCTTTGGCGCTGATTCCCAGAGCTGCTGCTGCATAAGCCGCCATCTTTTCGGCATTTTCTTCGCCGTTCGGGGCACAGGCATTTGCATTTCCGGAATTGGCAAGGATCGCCTGCGCTTTTCCGTCTTTCAGATGTTCCATGTCAACATAGATCGGAGCTGCTTTCACTTTGTTTTTTGTGTAAACAGCGGCGGCATTGCATGGCACTCTGCAAAAAACAAGTGCAAGGTCCGTCTTGTCAGGTGCTTTTTTGATCCTGCAGCGAACGCCTGCTGCCAAAAATCCCTTTGGTGCACAAACGCCATCCGGGATCGGTGTGATGACTGGTTTTTCCGCTTTTCCGGTCGTATTTGAAAAATTCTTGTTTGCGGCAATAATATCTTCTATGCTCATAATTGCATTCCTCTCTTTCTATGCGCCGTCGTGCGCTCTTATTTTTTCCCCATCAGATAGCGGGGGCAATGAGCGACAATCCGGCAGTCTCTTCAAATCCAAACAGAAGATTCATATTCTGAACTGCCTGCCCTGCAGCTCCCTTGACCATATTGTCGATCGCACTGCAAACGATGAACTTGTTCGTATGCGCGTCTTCATGCAGGGAGATATGGCAGCAGTTTGTCATTCTTACATTTTTAATATTTGCATATTCGCCGTCTTCCAAAACCACAACACAGGGCTCATTTGCATAAGCTTCTTCGTAGCATCGTCGAAGTTCTGAGAAATCGGTTTTTCGCTCGCAATAGATCGTTGAAAGGATCCCTCGGTTGACAGGAAGGAGATGCGGCGTAAAGGTTACAGCCATCTTTGTTCCGACAATTTTGGAAAGTGTCTGTTCGATCTCGGGTCTGTGTCTGTGAGTTCCGGCTTTATAGGCCGAAAACGCTTCATTGCAGTCCGGAAAATGCGTTGTCTGCGAAAGGCCGCGTCCCGCACCGGAAACCTCGGATTTTGACTTGATGATCTATCCGGCCCATAAACTCCAAGCTCCCATCTGGAAGATACCTTACGAGGTCTCCAGTCCGATATAAACGTTCTCCTGTTAACGGGTGCGGAACGAAGCGCTCTTCTGTCAACTCTGGTCTGTTTAGATATCCACGCGCTAGCCCTGCTCCACCAATATACAATTCTCCAGTTATCCCGATCGGCACGATCTGTTGGTTTCGATCGAATACA
>CAZKCB010000087.1:0-7976 GCA_964550965.1 uncultured Oscillospiraceae bacterium | reverse complement strand
CAAAGGAAGTCCTCGCAAAGGAAGGGTACGATTTACAGATCAAAGAATTTACCGATTATGTGCAGCCAAATCTGGCACTCGACAGCGGAGATCTTGATGCAAACTACTTCCAGCATCAGCCGTATTTGGATGAGTTCAACGCACAGAATAAAACCGATCTTGTTTCGATCGCTTCAGTTCACTATGAGCCTTTCGGGATCTACGCCGGTAAAACCGCTTCCCTGGAAGCACTTGCCGACGGCGCACAGGTTGCAGTTCCAAATGACACGAGCAACGAAGCCAGAGCGCTTCTTCTTCTGGAAGCACAGGGACTGATCAAATTAAAAGAAGGTGCCGGTCTTGTCGCTACAAAGTTTGATATCGTTGAAAACCCGAAGAACCTTGATATCGTTGAAATCGAAGCAGCTCAGCTTGCCCGTTCCCTTCAGGACGTAGACATTGCCGTCATCAATGGCAACTATGCGATCGAAGCAGGCCTGAATGTTTCCAAAGATGCGATCGCGACGGAAGATGCTGCATCTGTAGCCGCTCAGACTTATGCGAACATCCTTGTAGTCAAAGCCGGCGACGAAGACCGAGAAGACCTGAAAGCTCTTGCTGCTGCTCTTCTCTCCCCCGAAGTCAAAGAATACATCGAAAAGACTTATAACGGTGCTGTAGTACCGATGTTCTAAATCCATACAAAAATCAAAGATGCCGCTTCCGTCGATCGTTCGACAGAAGCGGCATCTTTTTGTTGAAGTTAAAGTTTTTTAGCCCCACCTGCATAGCCGGTGGTTATTCTTTGCTCTCGATATATTTCTCTGCCTGTACCGCAGCGATCGCACCATCTGCGGCGGCCGTGACGACTTGTCTCAGTGACTTGCGTCTGATATCTCCTGCGGCGAAAACACCCGGGAGGCTGGTATGCATATCTTCATCGGTTATGATATATCCATTTTCCATCTCGATCTGCTTTTCATAAAGTGCCGACTGCGGACGGTAACCGATGAAAACGAACACCCCAAAGGTCCCGTCTTCAGGATCGGCATGGTATTCGGTGAGTTCTCCTGTTTTTACGTTTTCAGTCACCATCTTTTCAAGCAAGCCATCGCCGGACAGTTCCTTTACAACGCTGTCCCACATAAAGTGGATCTTTGGATTTGAGAAAGCCTTTTCCTGGATCGATTTCGCTGCTCTGAGTTCATTCCTACGATGAATGAGGGTGACCTTTTTCGCGAATTTTGTAAGGAATACCGCTTCTTCGACAGCAGAATCTCCCCCGCCTACGACAAAGACTTCGAGTCCCGTAAAGAACGCCCCATCACAGGTCGCACAGTAGGAAACGCCCCGTCCAACAAAGTCGAACTCACCAGGACAGCCGATCGACATCGGATACGCTCCGGTCGCGATGATTACGCTTTTTGCCTGGTAGGTCTCGGAAAGGCACTTGATCGTTTTGATTTCACCTGCTAATTCAACGGCTTCTACGCTGTCGATCACAGTCTCCGCACCAAAATGTTTGACCTGTGCTTCCATTCGGTCTATAAGCGTCGGACCGGATTCTGTTTCGAGAGATCCCGGATAATTTGCGATCTCGGCTGTATTTACGATCTGCCCGCCTTCTCTTGCTTTTTCTATCATTAAGGTAGAAAGCCTTGCTCTTCCGGCGTAAAGCGCCGCCGTCAAACCCGCCGGACCTGCGCCGATAATGATAACATCATATATTTTACTCATTTTCATCCTCCCGGTTTACTTTTTTTTTACAATAAAGAGCGGCTCTTCAAACATCTTTTCCGCATATTACCAGTATTCAACGATTTTTTCATTTTGTCAATGTGTATTGCTTTTTTCACCCAACCACAGCAGGCAGGAATTTCGAACAGCAGCTGCAGCGCTTTGACTGATATTTTTTTTAAAAATTTACCAAATAAGTTCATTTTTCATATATAATTCTAGGTGAGCATTGTTTCTTTTTATAGCTTCCAACAAAGGAAACGTTTCTTCTAAACCTTTGATTACAAGGAGTAAAGAATGCATGCACTGATTTACTTGGAAATGAATATCGTTTGTGTCATCATTATGGCTTTGATTTTCTTCAATATCTATCATCGCAGAGAGAAAAAACTGCTCGAGCAGAAACTTTTTCTTGCCCTCCTTTTTTCAAATACGGCAATTCTTTTGGTCGATGCAGGGATGTGGACGATGGACGGACGTCCGGGAGCATCCTTTCATTTTCTCAATATGTTTATGTCTCTTGCCTATTATATATTGAATCCCCTGATTTGCATGCTTTGGTATTTTTTCGTTGATTATAAGGTTTACAAAAGCGAATGGGGCCTGCGAAAGCGTTTTCTGCCGCTGTGTCTTCCTTTTTTTGCAAACATCGTTTTAACATTAGCAAGCCTCGAAAGTGGTATCCTTTTCTATATCGACAGCAATAATGTCTATCACCGCGGTGAATACTTTTTCCTTTTTTTCATAATAAGCTACTTTTACGTCACTTGTGCATTTGTTTTGGTTTTCACAAAGCGAAATCTGATCCGAAAGGAAGATTTCCTATCGCTGCTTTTTTTCCCGCTCCCGCCGTACATAGGAGGGATCATACAATGTCTGCACTACGGGCTTTCTCTGATTTGGGCAGGAACCACGATTTCCATTCTCGTTATATTCATCAACATCCAAAACCATCAGCTCTATACGGATTATCTGACAGGATTGTTCAATCGCAGGCAGCTCGACACATATTTGCTTGAACAGACACAGCGAAATAAAAGCAGCGGCTTTCTTGCAGGGATCATGCTCGATCTTGATTTTTTCAAAATGATCAACGACCAATATGGTCACGACGTTGGTGATGAGGCGCTTAAGGAAACTGCAAGGATTCTAACTCATTCCTTCCGAAAAAACGACTTTATCGCGCGCTACGGAGGAGACGAGTTTGTCATTATAATGGATGTTGTAAATGAAAAAGAAGTAGAGGACGCACTTGACCTGCTCGAAAAGAACCTTTCCGCATTTAACACAGAATCAGCTGCCCCATATACTTTAAAACTGACTTATGGGGTTGATTTGTTTTCTTTTGATTCCGAACTATCCTCAAGCGATTTTTTGAAAAGACTGGATCAGTTTATGTATGAAAACAAATTAAAAAAAGAATAGAGATGTGCTTGTTATTTTTCTCCCGAAGCCTTTCCGGCTTCCATCAAGATTTTGTTGCGCCACATGAAGAAAGTTTCTCCCAGCATCAGCACTCCGGTGACAATAAGAAGCCATTCGATGCGGATGCAGTCTGACAAAGGCCCAAAAAGAAGCATGCCTATCGGCATCATAGAGCTTGATATCATACTTAAAACGCCGAAGACTCTTCCGAGATATTGTTCTTCGACTTTTTCCTGCAATAGAACGGTTGCAGGCGTATTGAAAACGGGAATGGAAAGTCCGGTCAAACCCATGCTTAGTAAATAAATTGCAAAGATTTCTGTCACACCGAGTGCAATAGTCGTTGCTCCCATCAACAATCCACCGAGAAGCATGGAATACATCCTGTTTTTAAAGCCTCCCCATGAAGCCATCAGCACTCCGCCCAGCATCATCCCGACGGAAAAAGCGATCTCGATCGCCGTCAGCCTCCAAACGTCGCTCCCAAAACTCCGGGCCACCTGCAAGGGAGTGAGAAATGCGGCGGGCGATATCAAAAAGAATAAAATAGCACAGAAGAAGAAAAAGCTCTTAATATACACATGATTCTTTATGTATTTGTAGCCTTCCGATAAATCATGGAAATAGCTGATCTTTTCTTTTTCCAGTGCTTTTTTATGCGTTGGGACTTTGACAAACAAAAGCAAGGTCGATATGCCGATCATTGCTGTAAAAACATCGATAAAGAAAATAAGCTCTATTTCGGCAAAGGACATCAACGCACCAGCCGCCATCGGAGAAACCAGCATGATCAAAGATTGTATGCTTCCATTGATGCCATTGATCCGCATCAGATGTTTCTCCGGAACGAGTTGCGGTATCAGTGCACCCACGGTTGGCATTTGAACGGCAGCACCGAGAGCGCGGACAGCTGAAACCACAAACAAGAGCCAGAACATGTCATAGCCTAAAAGAAACAAAATCGCCAAGATAAGCGTTGCCAGAGCGATCATCGAATCAGAAATGACAATCAAACGTTTTCTATTGTATCGATCCGCCCAGACGCCTGCAAACGGCGCAAGGAAAAAGGTCGGCACAAAACCGCAGACGATCGATATGGTCATCATCACTCCGGACTTTGTTTCCAATGTGATATACCACATGATCGCATACTGGACAAGAGACGACCCAAACAGCGATATTGTCTGGCTCGTAAGGAAAAGGGCCGTATTCTTTTTCCAGGCAGTTGTCATATAGATACCTCCAATATACTTGCCATGAGCGTAAACTCATTTTTATCATGCTCGATAATAACGAAACCTCCATAGGATTCGACAGCGTTTTCAATGCTTCGGATGCCCAATCCGTGGAAATCACCTTCTTTTGTCGAAAGGAAACGCCCATTGCTGATTTTAAGAGTTCCGGCATATGAATTTTTAAGTTTGAAAAGCCTCTGTTTTTTAGTGACTGCAACCTCGACCGAGAGGTATCTTTTCTCCTTTTCAGCGATTTGCTTGCAAGCGTGGATCGCATTTTCCAAAGCGTTCCCAAGAACGATACAATAATCGCTGTCGCTCATAACAGATTTCTGATCGATTTGGCAGCGGCTCTCAAATTTGATCCCGTTTTCTTTTGTCCTGAGATAATAGTAACCCAGCAATGAATTTACGATAACATTCTCGCAGAAAACCGGAAGCTGCTCCATTTCTGTTCTTTCATCGTATTCTTTTAAAAAGCTTTTGAGTTCTTCGAATTTTTCTTCTTCTGCCAATCGGCTCATCGTTCCGACAAAATGCCTCACATCATGTTTCATTTCACGGATCTCATTCATCCGTTCGCTTAACGCTTCATAGTATTCTTTTTGCATAGCGATCTGGCTATTTGCGATACGCAGTTGCACAGAGGATCTCGCAAAATCATCATAAAGATCGGCGATACGCATCCCGTAAGTACAGCAAAGCAAGAGCGAGAAAAGAGTGAATGCAAGCAGCAAGGTCCATGACATGTCTATATATATTTTCCCATTTATAAAGTAGCTATCGAGCGCAAGTCCAACAAGGATCAGGATCGCACCCCAGAAGACAGGCATGCCGAATCTTTTGAGGTTTTTCCAATTGCGATACAGCTTAACGAAAAGATACACATCCAAAACGTAGGTGAGGGCAGGCACTGCAACTGAAAAATACTGATTATAAAGAACCTGCGGAGTCAACAAATATACAAGATAAAGAACCACGTAATAAATCAAAAATCCGAGTTTTTCTTTCCTTGAAACACTTATTCCACATTGTTCATCTGCAAGGAAGAGGAGCAAATATTTCAACGCAAACGATGAAAAATACATTACTTCGTTCGTAGACTCATAGGACAAACCAAAAAATAGTATCGGCTGCCATGTACTGTAGAACTCAGATGTCAGCATGATCCGGAGAACAATAAAGAAAACCATAAGCGGCATCCAGGCCGAATGAAGCTTTCTCTTGACATTTAGAAAATACATTGCAATCAGGCTCAAGAGCGAAAAAAGAGCAACGCCGAACAGAATGAGGCGCGTCATATCCCTTATATCATTATGTTTCATGATCAGATCGAAATCACCCAAAACAGGCGTCATATAAAGCCCGGAAAAATGTGTCGTTGCAACCTCTATGACAACTTGATGCGTTCCTGGAGAAAGCACCTTTGGGTACAGTTTCGCTTTTGGAGATGTGAATATGTCTTTTGCCGATTTTGCCGTCTTTCCACTTTCAGCAGCCAGTTCGCCGTCAAGATAGACTCTATAGGCTCCGCTGAAATCCGGTATATATAGTGCGATGGGGGCATCGTAAGCAAACCCTGTCAATTTCAGTTCATAACTTCCAAAGCCGGCCGCAGGCAATCTTTCACCCCCGACCTCATAATTTGACCATCCGTCCGGAACCGAAAGCAGCAGATCGGCCTCAGGAGTCTGTTCCGGATCGCTTATCAGAAGTCGATTCCAATAGAATTTCCACTCACCGTCCAAGTATATTTTCCCCTCGCCCGGGTTTTCCGTAGAAATCTCCATTTGTCCGTTTTCAGCTTTTGGCGCACCCGTAAGTTCGTGATAAAAAGCAGTATATAACACCGGTAAATCGCAAGCGAGCAACGCAAAAATAACGGCAAAAATAACGAATCGTTTCCCGCTTTTGGCGTTCATCATCTCACAGCCCTTTATTCATATGGCCGAAAAGATAGCCGAAGTATTTGTCTTTTGCCGATGCCATATATTTTTTTGATATACCTATCACCGCCGGGTCGACGCGAAATCGATTATCTGCCATTTCAGAAACATGTAATATATTAACGGCAAAGCTCTGATGACAACGGATAAAATATTCCTCTGGCACTTTTTTTAAGATTTCATCCATTTTTTCATAGCACTGATAGCTGGTTTTGTCGGCCATATGAAAGCAAACCATTTTGTCTTTGCTCTCGATATACTGAATATCTCTGCAATCCAGACGGCGTGTTGTTCCCTTGTATCGAAAACTGATCTGCTGCAGGCGTTCCTTTGCAATATCAGCGAGTGCTTCATCCAATACTCGCTTTAATTTCTGCGGATCCAAAGGTTTAAGCAAATAATTGAATGCAAATACATCGTAGGCCTCGGGATAATGCTCATTGCTTGAAGAAAGGAAAATGATTTTCATGTCCCTGATCGTTTCTTTTGCCTTTTTTGCAGTTTCGATTCCCGAAAGCCCCGGCATATAAATATCTAAAAAGATCAGGTCAAAAGGAACCTCGTGTTCAGCACAGGCTGCAAGAAAGGATTCTCCACCTGAATAAGCCGAAATTCCAAAAGTGGGGTCGTAGTTATACAGGGCGTCCGACAAAATTTTTATATCTTCCGGGTGGTCATCACAGACCGCAATTTGAACGGACATAATAGTATAGTTCCTTTCAGTTCTTTCTGGATTTAAGTATATCATACCTTCCATTATCTGTTAAGCCAAAGAACAGCTAATTTCGCCAAAAAACCGGTCGATTCCGCCGTCAACGACTTCTGCAGCTTAAAGTTTGCTATAGTTAAAACAGGCAAAGCACTTGCTCTTGCCCATCAATTAAGAAATAAGGTGGTTTTTTGATTTATCGTTTTTACTCCGAAAAGAGCCATACTCATTCTATGGAAGAGCGTCATTGCCGCTGCAAAATCGAATACGTTACACCCGCAGAAATAGATCGACTGCACCAGAACACTTCCTACGCGGTGATCGGTGAAATCGGCAATTTGGCTCACCAATACCCTGATCAAGATGTCGTCCTAAGCCATGACGGAAAGCTCGTTCCTATCTTTCCGCGAGGCAGTGCAGTGAAACCTTTGGAATGGATCGCAGGTTACGCTTTGGTTGAAGAGAATACCTATGTTGCAGTCACAAAGAGCGTGGTTCCAAAGTTCCTGAGCAATTTGTTTTTCAAAAGAAGAAAAAGCTTCTAACTATTGTGCATATTTTGCGCACATCTTGTAAAACAGCCACAGCATCACGTTCCGGGTGATACTGTGGCTGTTTCTTTTATTATTTTTTGAGGCCGGAAGTTCTCCGGCCCCAATAAATTCTACTGCTTACTGCTTTCAATAAATCTTTTCAGGATCGCTGCGACCTGTGCTCTCGATGCGGTTCCTGTCGGATTCAAGGTAGTTGCGTTTACTCCTGAAATCAGACCCTCTGCATTTGCATAAGCAAGTGCAGCGTCCGCCCACGAAGAAACTTTTGCCGAATCCTTGTAAACGCTGAGGTCTGCCTGTTTGCTGACATTCATACCCTTCCATTTTGCATAGTGATAAAGGATCACAGCCATCTGCTCTCTTGTGATCTTCGCTTCTGGTGCAAATTTTT
>CAZKCB010000086.1:0-8046 GCA_964550965.1 uncultured Oscillospiraceae bacterium | reverse complement strand
GTGCCCTCGATAACCTTGATGTCTTTGGAAACGCCATTTTTTGTAGCATTGTCTTTTCCGACCTCAAGTGCCTTCGGGCTGATGTCGGTAGCCGTAAATTTGATTTTGAGATCCTGGGTGTGCGCTGCAATGCTGACGGCAAGAGCGCCGCTCCCGCAGCAAAGATCGAGTACGCGCAATCCTCCGATCCCGGCTTTTCTTTTCTTCATTTCCTCGATTGCATACTCGGCAAGCGTTTCCGTGTCTTGCCGTGGGATCAGGACATTTTCATTTACAACAAAGGGAAGCCCCATGAATTCCTGTTTTCCCGTTATGTATTGGAGCGGAATACCCGACGCCCGAAGGTCCGCGAGTTTAAAAAACCGTTCGCAGGAATCTTCGTCAAGAGTATCTCCGTAATGGATGAACAAATAGGATTTATCCCGGTCAAGCATATCACAAAGCAAGACCTCCGCATCAAGACGCGGGGTCAGGCAATTTTCTTCCGTAAAGCGATTTTCTGCAATCGCCAAGATATCTTTATATAAAAGACTCATTTCTAAGATTCCTCCGCGGTCAAATTCCCCTGCATGTCTGTACTTCCTACAAATTCTTTCGGGCCTTCCTTGCGAAGGACCGCATTCATAGCTGCAATTGCGACTTCCAATTGCTTTTCATCCGGTTTCATTGTTGTCAGTTTCTGAAGAGCAAGGCCCGGAATGCTCAGTGCTTTGATCAGGAAAGAGTCTCCCTTCCCCGCCCAGCGAAGGATCTCATAGGAAATGCCCGCAATCACCGGGATCAGCAGCAATCTGGAAGCGATCCGGGAAAGAAGGCTCGGCCAGCCAAGCAACGAAAACAAAAGCAGGCTGATGATCATGACAAACATCAGGAAGCTCGTTCCGCACCGAGGATGCAGTGTCCCAAACTGCTTGCAGTTTTCAGGAGTCAGCTCAAGTCCGTTTTCAAAGCAGTGGATGCAGCTGTGCTCCGCTCCGTGAAAGCGAAATACCGTTTGAATGTCTTTCATTCTCGATATGGCAAGCACATAAATGACAAACATCACGATACGCAAAAGGCCTTCGATCAAATTGAGTACGATCTCATTTTGGGTCAAAGTGCCGGCCAGATTAACAAGCCAGGTCGGAAGGATGATAAAGATACCGATCGTAAATACGATCGACAATACGACAGAAGAATAGAGGATCAGGCTCATTGCAGCCTTTTCTCCGAAGCGCCTATTGAGCCACAGGCTGAACTTGTCAGGCTTGGCGTCATCTTCATAGCCCTCTGCATTTTCAAGAACCTCCGCAGAATAAAGCAAGGTCTTCGTGCCCATTACAAGGGAATCGATAAATACAAATACGCCTCGTATAAACGGGATCTTTTGCCAGATCGTTTTTTTCGGAAGCGGCTCGATTTTGATGTGCATATCGCCTTTCGGCTTACGGATGACAACGGCGGTACGATCCTCACCCTTCATCATGATGCCTTCGAGAACGGCTTGCCCCCCGACTTTCGTAGGAGAGGCGTTTTTGATAAATATTTTATTAAGATCCATAAGTTTATTCCAATCGTGTTTTTCTGATGATACGTACAAAATCAGCATTCGTTTTGGTATGCGAGAGGTAATCGATAATGGTTTCCGTAACCTCCTGTGTCCCCTGGTTTCCGAGAGCACGACGCATATACCAGATCGCTTCCATCTCTTCCTGATTCATCAGGAGGTCTTCTCTTCTGGTTCCGGATTTGTTGAGGTTGATGGCCGGGAAGATCCTCTTTTCAGAAAGTTTACGGTCAAGATGGAGTTCCATATTGCCGGTTCCCTTAAATTCTTCAAAAATGACATCATCCATACGGCTTCCTGTTTCAACCAGTGCCGTCGCAAGGATCGTGATGCTTCCGCCCTCTTCCATATTTCTCGCTGCTCCGAAGAATTTCTTGGGCTTGTGCAGTGCTCCGGGATCAAGTCCTCCGGACAGTGTTCTGCCGGTCGGAGGGATGACCATATTATAGGCTCTGGCAAGTCTTGTGATGCTGTCGAGCAGGATCACGACATCTTTACCGTGTTCGACGAGTCTTTGTGCTCTCGCAAGAACCATTTCCGCAACCTTGACATGGTTGGACGGAAGTTCGTCAAACGTGGAATAGATGACTTCACCTGAAATCGAGCGCTGCATATCTGTGACCTCTTCAGGACGTTCGTCCACAAGAAGCACGATCAATTCGATATTCGGATACATTTTCTCAATGCTTGCTGCGACCTTTTTCAAAAGGACGGTTTTACCAGCCTTCGGAGGCGCAACGATCAGACCTCTTTGTCCTTTGCCTATCGGTGCAACGAGATCGATCAGCCTCATCGAAAGCTCTGTCGAACCATTTTCGAGGGAAATCCTTTCATTCGGGAAAATCGGGGTCAGACTGTCAAAATCCGGTCTGCGCATTGCAACACCGGGTTCATCCCCGTTTACCTCCTTGATGAAAAGGATCGCTCCGAATTTCTCACCTTCGTTGGGTCTTCTTGCGATGCCCTTGATCTTGTCACCCGTCTTGAGGTTAAAACGCCGGATCTGTGCCGGAGATACGTAGACATCCTGGTCGCTTGTCAGGAAGTTATGGAAGCGCAAAAATCCGAATCCGCCCTCCGCAAGATCAAGGATCCCTTCTACCTCAGGCCGGTCTTCGCTGGGCTGATAGACACGCTTTTCGGATTTGTCGGAAGCCGTATCGCCTTGCTGCGCTTTTTCTTCTACTTTTTCTTCCGTTTTTTCGTCTTCGGAGAAAACAAAGTTATCCGCGTTCGTTTCCGACTGCGGCTGTGCTTTCAAGTTTTCGTCCTTTTCTATTATTGCTTCTTCCTTGTTTTTTCGGGGGCGGCCTCTTCCGGGACGTTCTTTGAGAGGTTCTTCTTTTGGCGGTTCTTCCTTCGAGACGATCAATGCCGCCAGAAGGTCAGCCTTTTTCAATTGTTGATAATCCGCGACCCCAAACACCTTTGCGATCTCACGCAGTTCAGCAATTTTTTTGGATCTTAAAATACTCTCATCCATTTGACTCGTACTTGTCATAGTACTTCCCTTCTTTTTCTTACTATTCGCCGAGGTCTGCATAGATTTGTGCATAGATCGGCTTTTTCGACATATTATGGACCGCTTCAATAAACCGGATGGTTCCGGTCTCTCCGCGAATGACTACTGAATGAGTTTTCACCATATTGTTTGGAAGATACCTGACCCCGCGTAAAAGATCTCCATCTGAAACGCCTGTCGCAACAAAAAGAACGGAGTCTCCCTTTACCAGATCTTCCATGGTCAGGATCTTTGTAAATTGTTCTTTGTTATCGTTTGTTTTTTCTTCCTCTGTAAAGGCTACGAGCCTTCCCTGGATCTCGCCGCCCAGGCATTTGATCGCTGCTGCTGCGAGAACGCCTTCCGGCGCACCGCCGACACCGATC
Organism: uncultured Oscillospiraceae bacterium; assembly: GCA_964550965.1. Lineage (GTDB taxonomy): Bacteria > Bacillota > Clostridia > Peptostreptococcales > Anaerovoracaceae > STD2-154. Next base: position 4,613 of record CAZKCB010000086.1, on the reverse strand, counting down.
ATAACATCAATGCCGCTGTCTTCGATACACGTCGCGATCGCAGCTCCGACATCACCGTCACGAAACATCTTGATCCGGCAGCCAAGTTCTCTGCATTGATCGATCTTTTCTTCATGCCGGTCGCGTTCTTGGATCGTTACGGTAAGGTCTTCAATATTTTTGCCGATTGCTTTGGCTACATTTGTAAGATTTTCTTTCAGTGGTCTGTTGAGGTCGATAGCACCTTTTGCCTTTGGACCTACTGCAATTTTTTCCATATAGAACACGGTAGTGTGATAAAGATTTCCTCTTGGAGCTACTGCAATGACAGAAATTGCATAGGCCAGACCTTTTGCGGTCGACGTCGTCCCATCAAGAGGATCTACTGCAATGTCGAGTTGAGGTGCGCCTTCGCTTGCCTTCCCGATCTGTTCCCCAATATAAAGCATGGGGGCTTCGTCTTTCTCTCCTTCTCCGATCACTACTACGCCGTCGATATCGATCGTATCGAACATGAGACGCATTCCGTTGACTGCAGCCTGGTCTGCCGAGATCTTATCTCCGCGCCCCATCCATTTTGCCGAAGCCATTGCTGCGTTTTCCGTTACTCTTGTGAGGCTTAATCCGAGATTTCGTCCCATTTGATAATTCACACCATCCATTTCTTTGCTTGTCCTGCCTTTCTGCTCGCGAGTCGTTTCTCGTTAATGTTAAAATAGTAGGGTCACTCGACCACAAGTTCAATCAGCTTCACTCCGTCAGCCAAAAAGCGGACAGAGTCTCCATCCGTTGGGTCTCCAACAGTTCTTGTTCCCTCGTCTGTTATAAAATAATGCAGCAGGCTGCCTTCGGAATCTTTTATCACGATTTCCGAACAATCGGCGCTCCGCTCTTTTATTTCTGACACTTCACCCGTTCCGGCCGCAACTGCGGTCACAACATAAACCTGATCAAAAGGTCCCCATGCAACGATTGCATTGCTCCCGATCGTTAAAGAATCAAGAGTCGCAGCTTTTCCGTCTTTGAAGATCTCCGCACTGCCCGCAAACTTGATCGCCCTGGTTTTTCCGCCTGCTTCAGACAAATACAAGGTCTTTGTGTTTTTGTCGATTTTCGTAACCACGCCCTGATAGGAACGACTTTCCTTATTCAGGTCATATTTCGTATCTGCAAAGGCATAGAGCCTCTTACAGATCACGGCATATTCTACCCGCGTGATATTTGCTGCGGGATTGAAATTGTTCTTGTTATCGCCGATCATCACACCCATTCGCGTCAAATAATCAACGTAATACAAATTGGCTTCTTTGATTTTGGCTGCATCGGAAAATTCAAAAGAAACGGCAGGAAGCAAAACCCCACCAACTGCTTTGGCGGCCCATCTTGCAACCTCTTCGCGAGTCGCTGTATTTGCCTTTCCGGAGTCGCTTCGAAAGTTCCCGAGTTCCGGCGTTTCAAGTATTCCGCATTTTAATCCGTAAGAAACGCATTCCCATGCCCAGGACGGGATCCCCGCAGAAGTCAAAATTTCTTCATAGCCGGCGCTCAAGGTCCCTTCGGGAACAGTTGCAAGCTTTGCGTTTTTAACGGTCTTGTAAAGCATTTGCATCGCTTCTTCTTTAGAAACCGGATTTTCCGGTTTGAAACGAAACGTGCCGTCCGCTTGCGGGTAACCATTGATAATCGAAACCGAAGCCGCAAAATCAATGTATGGCGCGCCCCAGTAAGTTGTATTTACATCTTTAAAGTCCTGATTTTCAGTAGCATAAACCGTCCCTCCGAAAGGAAGAGGGAAGGATGCAGACCCAAAAAGAGTCATGCAAAGAAACAAGGAAGCAAGGGATTTCGAAAACTTTTTCATTTGGGTATTTTCCTCATGGAGTGGATATCCGATTCTATGATTCGCTCTCAACAGCTGCATTTGTAGTCGTTTCAGGCTCGATCGAATAAATCTCTTCGATCATCTTTGCAATGCCCTCACTGTCCGGATAGACGTAATACGGAGCAACATCCTGTAAGGTGTTCGGCATAATATAGGTCTCTATATTTTCGCTTTTCATCCCAATGGCTTTTGCTGCAATTTTTGTTGCCGTACTGATTTTGATGTCAGATTCGACATTTTCGAAAATAACGCCTGTGATCTTTGGCAAATCAAGACTGAGCATCTGCTTGAATGCAGCTTTCATAAAAGTTTGCTGCGCTTTGATCCTGCCTATGTCACCTTCTACATAGCCTTTACGGTAACGAAGAAATTTCACTGCGGTCTCACCGTCAAGTGTCTGTTTTCCTTCGGGAATATCAATATAAAGCGGCGGATCATCTGTCGGATCCGAGTATTTCATGCGGAAAGGGATATCCATCGGTACACCGCCCATGGCATCGACGATCTCCTCGATGCCGTCATAGTCGATGATGGCATAGCAATTGATCGGCATCCCCAAAAGGATTTCGCTTACAACAAGAGCCGTTCCCAAAGGTTCTTTTGTTTCCTGATAAACCGCATTGATTTTCAAAAAGCTTAAGCTGCTTGCATATTCCTCTCGAAAATAATAGGTATCCCGCGGGATGGAAATCAGATCGACATGTTTTGCATCATAATCAAAACTCGCCACCATGATCGTATCCGCCAACGTGTCGTTGATACCCAGAAGAAGAACATTTACACGGTTTTTATCTTGGAACGCTTCAAAAAAACGGCTGTTTTCGTCGACAAGTATGGGCATTTCTTCCGAAAGGTTCGTTTCTGCGGGCCCAAAAACATTGGACTCAAGAAATTTATTAACAAGTGCGGAAACAGAAGTGAAGACGATCAGTGCAAGGCAAAGCGCAGCAAAAAAATACTTCAAAAAGAGCTTTAAGCTGCCCGAAGCTTCTGTTTGGCCAGAAGAAGCCATCGACCGTTGTGGTTGCTCCATAGAAAAATAACCATTCCTTCTTATTACAATAGCAATCACTGAATAACGCCTTGTTAGACGCATTTTTAAATGAAGTTGCAGATTTCAGCGGGAAAAAGAGCCTAAGATATCAGACGTCTTGCCCTTGTATTTTATACCAATATAATAAAAAAGAAAATAGGAAATCGCAATTCCCTATAATTTCTTTTATTATTATTCATCGTTATTATTCTGCAGTTTTTGTCTCGGTCTCGCCGTCAGTCGTGCTTTCTTCGGTTTCGCCGATCGAATAGATATCGCGAAGCATTTTTTCGATACCGTCTTCGTCTACCCACCAGTAGGAGGCACCGTTTTCGGTACCCGAATCTCCGGGAGTCAGATAGGTTTCAATATCATCCGTTGACAGCCCTGCCGCTTTTTTCGTTATTTTCAGTGCCATTGCCAGGTCAAGGTCGGAGTCTACGTTTTCAAGAACGGCCTTTGCAACTTTGGGCAGTCCAAAGCCAAGAGATTCGCGGAATGCTGATTTCATAAATTCCTGCTGCGCTTTTACACGGCCGATATCTCCCTCAGGATAACCCTCATAGCCCGGGCTTCCCTTCCTGAAACGAAGGAACTCCTGCACATTAGTGCTGTCAAGGGTCGTCCGCCCTTCCGGAAAGTCGATATATAAAGGCGGATCATCCGTCGGATCCTCATAATGCATATGGAACGAAATGTCCATCGGAACACCTCCAATGGCATCGACGACGTTTCCTATGCCGTCATAGCTGATTACTGCATAGTAATTGATGGGGATCCCCATCAACAGGTCACTGACCGCTTCGGCCGTTCCGACTGCGGTGCCGTTTCGATAGATCGCATTGATCTTTCTCGTTGCAGGGCTGTTCGCTTCCGGCCTGTCGTAATACGTATCTCTCGGGATCGAAATCAGGTCTACATGTTGATTTTCCATGTCGTAGCTTCCGAGCATGATCGTGTCGGAAAGTTCATCATTTACACCGATCAAAAGCACATTCACCCGCTGCGAATCCTGAAACGCCTCAAAGAAAGGGCTGTTGGGATCAACAAGCGTATCCATGTCACTCATAAGATTTTCGGTCCCTGCAAAGATCCTTGTTTCTCCGACTTTTCCAAAAGCTACCCTTGTCGGAACCATGACTGTTGTAAAAATCAACAGCCAGACGAGGAAGAATTTGATGAATACCGAAATCGTTCCCCCTGCATTCGTTTTTTTTGCCGTTGCAACCTGCGGTTTCGGCATTGCTATTTTTTGTTTCATTTTTATCGTTTTCCCCTGATCAATTCTTTTCCCCTGATTTTTTAAGCTGCTAAAAATAGCACAAGGGTGGAATACTTCCACCCTTGCATTCTACCTATTTGTTTTGTGTTATGCAAGCATTACTTGCTGTAATCGAAAAATCCGCTGCCGCTCTTTCTTCCGAGCTTGCCTGCGCGAACCATCTTCTTGAGAAGCGGATGCGGTCTGTATTTGGTGTCACCGAATTCTGCATAAAGAACATCCATGATCGCAAGGCAGACGTCCAAACCAATGAGGTCGCCGAGTGCGAGAGGGCCCATCGGGTGGTTTGCACCAAGCTTCATAGCTTCATCGATATCTTCTGCTTTTGCAACGCCGTCAGCCAAAATGCCGATTGCTTCATTTACCATCGGGATCAGGATGCGGTTTACAACAAATCCCGGAGCTTCGCTGACTTCAACAGGCTTCTTTCCGAGAGC
>CAZKCB010000085.1:0-8050 GCA_964550965.1 uncultured Oscillospiraceae bacterium | reverse complement strand
AGAAGCATCACAAATTCATCGCCGCCCAGCCTTGCTAAAATATCGCTTTCCCGGCAATAGCTTTTTAAAATCCGTCCGGTTTCTTGCAGCAAACGATCTCCTGCTATATGACCGAAAGAGTCATTCACTAATTTTAACCCGTTTAGGTCTCCCATAATCAAAGAAACAGGAACTTTCCTGCTAATGCCGAGATTCTTTTTCTGTTCCTCGAAAAAAGCTCTGTTGTAAAGTCCGGTCAGAGTATCATGATAACTGAGATACTTGATGGCGTCTTCCCGTCCTTTTGCCTCGGTGATGTCTTCGATCATACAAAGATACTGACTTCCCGCAGCTTCGGTTTGAAAGCGGACGATGGTCATATTGACCCAAATGATAGAGCCGTCGGCGCGAAGGTATCTTTTGTTCATATGGAAGCCGTCGATTTTTTTCGCAGAAAGACGCTTTAACCATTGCACGTTTTCGCGAATATCGTCAGGGTGTGTGTAAGCCTTCCAGGTAACGGAACATATTTCTTCGGCAGATCTGCCGAGAATTTGCGCAAATTTTTTATTGACTTGCAGGGCTTTGTTTTTGTTGGCCTCGAAAATCGCGATCCCAAGGGGAGCCTCTTCAAAGATGGCCCGAAATCGTTCTTCACTCTCGTTCAGAGCTTTTAAGGCATTTTTAATATCGGAAATGTCAAGAATAAAGCCTTCACTTTGTGTAAACTTGCCGTTTTCGTCGCCGACAGGAATGGACTGCTCCCAGACCCATTTGATTTCTCCTGATTTTGTGCGGATCGTATATTCGTCGCTTGCTTTTTTGCCTGCGGCGATATCGTCTTCCCATTTCGCCAAAAGGGGCTCTTTGAATTCCGGACAAATTAGATCATTATAGGAAAGTTCTCTGTTTTCCAATAATTCTTCCGGATGATATCCGGTCAGATCATAACAGCCGTCTGAGAGAAAAGTCATGGTCCAATCTTTGTCATTGTATTGTCTGAACGCTGCGCCGGGAAGATTTGAAATCAAAATAGCCTTGCTTCGTTCGCTTTTGAGCAAAGCTTCGGCGGTTTCTTTCCTTGTGGTGATATCTCTCGCAAAACCAAAAGTTCCGATCAGTTCACCGTGCTCATTGTAAATCGGCTGTTTATACTCCTCTTTCCATTTCCCGTCGACTTTCCATTCAAAATAGTATTTGCCTTCTTGGTTGAAAATAGAGGTGTCGCTTGCGGCATAAATATCGGCTTCTTCTTTTGGGAAAATATCGTAGTCTGTTTTCCCAAGGATCTTGTCTTTTGAAAAACCGCAGTAATCAACAAAGAATTGGTTTACTTCAAGATATTGGCCATGGATGTCTTTCAGCCAAACGAAAAAGGGAAGGTGATCAAGCATAAGTGCAGAAACATCAAAACCGAGAGGTACAGTTCTGTTCATGTAATTCTCCTTGCTGAATTATTCCAAAAACAGTAAAATGCATAGGCTCAGGAACGTCGATCTCCCTGTGCGATCGGTCTAAAAAACAAAGAATCCCATAAAAATAAAAGCCTGATTACGGGAAAATATATGATTTATTTTAACATAAATTATTGAATATGCTACTATGTAGTTCGAAAAAATAAGGAAAGGTAACTTGTTTTTATGCGCTTTTGCAATTTGTCGATGCCTGCTGTTAAAATATAGAAAAAATATTCTTTAAGCAAGCTTATTTGCGGAACTTTTTTCCATGCGTGTGCGTCAAAATGATAGTATGTTCGGAAAAATAAGGAAAGCAAGAAGAAGGAGCACTATGAAACCTCTGATCGAAGTCAAAAACGTAAGAAAAATATACCGAATGGGTGATGAAAAAGTGGTTGCGCTTGACAGTGTTTCGATCACGATCGAGCGCGGAGAGATCGTATGTCTGATCGGGACCTCCGGATCGGGCAAGTCTACGTTTTTGAACATGCTGGCGGGTTTGGAAAAACCGACAAAAGGTGAAATCGTTATTGGGGGGATCCCGATACATACGCTGAATGAAGAAAAAATCACTTTGTTCCGCCAGAAAAATATCGGTTTTATTTTTCAGGCGTATCATCTTTTGCCTATGCTTACGGCGTCAGAGAATGTAAGCCTTCCCCTGGTTTTTCGCGGTACGGAAAAAAAAATAAGAGAGGCTATGGCAAAAGAAGCGCTTGAAAGTGTAGGCCTTATCGGTTATGAAAAGCGAAAACCAAGCCAAATGAGCGGTGGGCAGCAGCAGCGCGTAGGGATCGCAAGAGCCCTTGCGGGCAATCCGAAAATCATCTTTGCGGACGAACCGACGGGAAATCTTGACTCGGGGACTTCGAAGGAAGTGCTCAATTTGATCACAAAAATGGTAAAAGCGCGGAACCAAACATTGATCATTGTAACGCATGACAACAGTGTCGCAAACTATGCAGACCGGATCGTAACGATCAAAGACGGAAATATACTCAGCATAGAAGACCGCAGAGCCGCGGGAATCGAAAATCAACAAGCGTAGCGTAGAGGAGAGGAATCAGGGAAAATGGAATTCACGGAATTCAAAGAAAGAAGTTCAAAGGGGAATAAAATAACGCAGGGGAGCAAAATGCAGAACAAAAAAACGACGATAGAACATTTCTTCAAAAGGAGGCTGCCGGCCTTCCTTTTAACGCTTGCCTTGGTTGCAGGCGTACCGATGCTGCCTATGGCAGCCGATACGGCGTCCGCAGAAGAGGATCCTCTTGTCAAAATCGAGCAGACGGGCGGATATTTTATGACACAGGGCGACAAAAATATGGCGCTCAAGGTCAAAGTTACAAACGGGACTTCAAAAAAAATCATATTCCTCCCAACTACGAATCTGTCAGCAACTTCGGGGAATCTTCAGGAACCGAAGCCAAGCAAGGGCGAGATTTCACTGAACGCCGGAGATTCGACAGAACTCGTCTTTACCTTGAATGTAGCTTCAAATGCAACGACGGGAAACAATGCGGTTACGATTGCTTTGATCGATAAAGGGACAAGCAGCGGTGATGTTTTGAAGACCAAGAAAGTGTCTGTATCCATAATGGAAAAGTCTGCAACAAGCGGCACCGGCGCGGGCGATTCCCTTCCTGCTTCCGATCTCGTACATAGCCTGAGCGGCGGGGATTCGATCCAGGCCGGAAAAGACAATGTCCTTACGCTGACTTTCTCAAACATCGGAAATACCGTCATGAAGGACGCAAAAATAAGCCTGACACTTCCTGCAGGCATAACGATCAACAACGGAAGCAATACCGCTGCGGTAGGCTATGTCTCGATCGGCGACACGAAAACAGTTTCCTTTCATCTGACCGCCGATACGACACTTGAGAGTAAGAATTATCCGATCACGATCAGCATTGCGTTTAAGGACAAAGCTAACGCGGCCCAGACGATCGATCAGGCGCTGTACCTCCCTGTTGAAGGAAATGGAACATCATCGCTTTCTGATGTCGACATTGCAGGGATCACGATCCCGAAAAGCGCGGCCATCGGAGATGATTTTACAATGGCCTTTACGGTTACGAATCACGGAAAATCTGCTACCGGAAAGCTCAAGATCTATGCAGAAGCGCCGGAAGGTATTCTCAATAAGACACAGAGCACATTCTCCATTGCAAGCATTGAGGCTGGTGCAAGCGCGAGCTATACGGTAACTTTCTTCAGTAAGGACAGTGCGACAGAACAAAACTATGCGATCAAGCTTGGCGTAGAATCCGCGGCAACCGGAGCGACTGCTTCGACCGTCCAATATGCGGGGATCTATCTTGCGAAAGAAGGAAGCGGAAAGGTAAAGACGCCTCAGCTCATGGTGACGAATTATACTTACGGCGGAAGCTTTGTACAGGCAGGAGACCAATTCCGCCTCGATCTTGACCTTCGAAATACCAGTGCAAGCCAAAAACTGCAAAACATTAAAATAACAATAGATTCCACCGACGGAACTTTTGTTCCTGTGGGATCCAGCAATTCTTTCTATATCGAGGAGATAGCAAAAAAAGATACGGCTTCGCACGGTCTTTTCCTGTCAGTAAAACCTGCGGCAGAGCAAAAGACAACGCCGATCAATGTTACCATGTCCTATGAAGATACCTCGGGAAATGCTTTCACCGCAACGGATGTCATTGCGATCCCGGTCATGCAGGATACAAGGCTTGTTGTCGATGAACTGGTTGCGCCTCCCGAACTTTACGCGGGGATGGAGACAAGTGCCTCGGTCCAGTTTTACAATATGGGAAAAACACCGCTGAATAATTTGAGAGTCAAAGTTGAAGGTAATTTCGATACGCTTTCGGGAAACTCGGAATACATCGGAAATATGGCAACCGGAGAAAATGATTCCTATGATCTCGCGTTTATTCCGCGTGAAGTCGGGCCTATGAGCGGTAAAGTGACCTTTACCTATGAGGATGCTTCGGGTACAGAACAAACGCTCGAAAAGGAATTCACCTTTCAGATCATGGAGATGCCTCCGATGGAAGAAGAGCCTATGCCAGGAGAAATGGAGGGGCAGAAAAAGATTCCCTGGATCCCGATCGGAGCCGGTGCAGGAGTTCTCGCAGCAGCGGCAGCTGTCTTCTTCTGGAAACGCCATCGCAAAAAGAAGATCCATGAGGAGATGGAAATAGATGAATAGTCGTGATCTGATCGGTTTGGCGCTGCGCAATCTTGTACGGCGAAAGACCAGAACCTTGCTTGCGGTGACCGGCGTTGTTGTTGGAACCTGCGCGATCGTTGTCATGCTTTCTATCGGCTTTGGTATGTCTGTGGGTTTTCAGGAGCAGATCGAAAGCTACGGCAATCTGCATCTTGTAAACGTCATGTCTTCGGGCGGCGGCGGTATGATGATGGGCGAAGGAGGCAATGCGGTCAATGCGGAAGGGAAATATACAACGCTGAATGATGAAGCCATTTCCGCAATCGAAAAAATCGACGGAGTCTCCGCAGTCTCGCCGAAAATAGAAGAATATCTGACATTTGGCATCGGCAAATACATTGCACAGGCAAGTGTCATAGGCCTTAGACCGGAGGTCATGGAAAAGTTCAATTATAAGCTTCAGGATGGGCGGCTGCTGAAAAAGACAGACAAATATCAGATCGTTTTCGGCAATCAGATCCCGATGATGTTTTATAATCCGAAAAAAACGATGTACGGTGGATCTACGGGAGAACCGCAGGTCGATGTTTTTAGCGATGAAATCGTTCTGACCGGTGACTATGAATACGGACAAAAGAAATCGACTGTCACTACCGGCGATGCCAACAAAATCAAATACAAGCTTTATGAGGGTGAAGGCGTAGGTGTTCTTGCAAATCCGGATGATGAATCGGCATACTATGCATATATGAATATCGAAGCGCTCCAAAAGATCGTAAACGAAAACAAAAAAGCCAGAGGAGAAGCACCGAAAAGAAACAGCAACTATGATCAGGCTATGGTTTATGTCGATGATATCGAAAAAATATCCTTTGTCAGTGATACGATCCGGGATATGGGTCTTCAGACAAACAGTTTGAACGACTGGCTTGAATCGATGAAGGAGCAGGCTCGGATGATAGAGGGCGTTCTTGGCGGGATCGGAGCCGTTTCGCTTCTGGTCGCGGCGCTTGGCATTACAAATACAATGGTAATGTCGATTTACGAGCGGACAAAAGAAATCGGGATCATGAAAGTCATCGGTGCAAATTTGCCGGATATCAAGCGCTTGTTCCTGATGGAGGCCGGAATGATAGGCTTCGTTGGAGGTTTTGCCGGTGTGCTCGTCAGCTTTATCCTGTCGCTTTTGATGAATACGGTCTTGCTTGAAACCATGAATATGTTTCTCGGTTCGATGGGAGGCGGAGGCTCGGTGATTTCGGTTATTCCCTGGTGGGTCGCAGCCGGTGCGCTGGCTTTTGCTACCGCCATCGGTGTCATCGCCGGATTCTCACCTGCGAACCGTGCCATGAAGCTCTCGGCCTTGGAAAGCTTACGCAACGAATAAAAAAGGCAATAAAAAAGGCGCTTTCAGCAAAAAAATATTGCTTTTTGCTGAAATCCAAGAATAACAAGAAAGAAATGCTGCAAAAGGCAATAAAAATAAGGGAAAAAAGCGCGGAATCTTGCTTTTTTCGGCCGGCGGCTTTCTTCTCGCAGACGAAACACCGAAAAGGCAAGGAAAACCGCGAAAATCGTGAGAAATCCTTGTCTTTTTTGCTGCCCGCAGGCTGTTTTGGAAATTGGCGACCCGAAAAGCAAGAAAAAAAGGCGATGTGGACAAAAAATATTGCTTTTTGCCGAAAACCAAGAATAATAAAAAAAGAAACGCTGCAAGAAGCAAGAAAAATAAAGAAAAAAGACGCGGATTCTTGCCTTTTTATATGAAAGGAGAAAAATACAAAAAATATATACAATGGATAAAAATGTATGATATTATAATTATGAAAGCCGCTGCTTTGAGATCGCGCCAGTAAGCGTAGGCGGCGCGTACAATAAATGCGCGGACAGCAAATATTATAAAATACAACTATCGAAAAATACTTATATCCTTGCATATACTGCGGTGAAAGGCGAAGCCATGTTGGATGTAATACAAACGTTGATCGCGGACAGAGAATACAGTCTGAAGTTGATCTCTTCTTATCAAAAGGAAGAGGCAAGTCTTCCCGCAGGAAAATTGTATAACGTGACAATAAGAGGGCACCAGAGGCATTACTATGCCGAAGGGCCGGGCAAAGCAAAGTATCTTTCGAAGAAGGACGAAGTGCTCGCGAATGCTTTGCAAAGGAAGATTTTTTTGAGAAAAACCACTGCGATCCTGCAAAATAATGTTGCACTCTTGAGTGCCTGTATTGCAGGTTATATCGATTGCGATCCCAATGTCGAGATAAAGAAATTTGAAGCAACAAAAAATCAAATCACAACTTGTTCGAATCAAGCCGAAGGCACCGAAAAAGAGCCTGCAAGCAGACTGTTTCCGGAGCATCTGATCCATATCACACCGGCGGGAGAGAAAGTCCGATCAAAATCGGAAGCGATTATTGCGGGGCTCCTTTATGCGAACGAAATCCCATACTGCTATGAGAAGGAACTGCTTTTGAATGAGAAAACGCATTACCCTGATTTCACGATCGCCAGGCCGCGCGACGGGAAGATATTCTACTGGGAACATTTTGGAATGGTTGACGATCCTGAGTACTTAAAAGCAATGAACAAAAAAATTGAAGAGTATCGCCAAAATGGTATTTCTCAATGGAAAAATCTTTTGGTATCTTACGATGCAGAACAATCGATCGATATGCAAATGATACAGAAAATAATCGACGCATTCCTTCTCTAACGCATTTTCCTCAACTAACAGGAGAAAACGATCAGTAACAAGCAAATAAAACTTGACTCTTCGCGGCTCGCATAATATACTATTCCTGCATTGTGCGCAAATATCCATCAGCCCCGGATTTATACGTACATCACAAAATCGGCCAGGACGGGGTGAAACGTCAGGGCAATAAATAAAATAATAAGAGGTAAATACAATGAAGTCATTTGTTGCAAAACCTCATGAGTTGGAGAGAAAATGGTACATCATCGACGCTGAAGGCAAGACCCTCGGCAGAATGAGCACCGAAGTCGCTTCCATCCTGAGAGGTAAGAGAAAGCCCATTTATACACCGCATGTCGATACAGGTGATTATGTCATCATCATCAACGCGGAGAAGATCGTAGTAACCGGCAAAAAGAGATCAGATAAAGTCTACAAGCACCACACCGGATATCCGGGTGGACTTCGCGAGATCACCTTTGATAAACTCCAGGCCAAGAAGCCCGAAGAAATCATCCGCCACGCTGTGAAAGGCATGATGCCGAAAGGTAAACTTGGAAGAGAAATGTTCACTAAGTTGAAGGTCTATGCAGGAGCAGAGCACAAGCATGCAGCCCAGCAGCCGCAGACTTGGGAATTTTAGGAGAGGGGAGGAATTATAAATGGCAAAATTGCAGTATTACGGAACAGGAAGAAGAAAATCTTCCGTGGCCAGAGTCAGATTAATCCCCGGCAAAGGCAACCTTACGATCAATAAAA
>CAZKCB010000084.1:0-8072 GCA_964550965.1 uncultured Oscillospiraceae bacterium | reverse complement strand
AATTCCAGAGGATAGTTTAGGCGCCGCGATCCATGCGAGCATTTCCGGAACCGTAACAGAATGCGGAACCGAGTGTATCGCGATTAGGAGGAACTGATATGGCAAAAGCAATAGGAATGGTTGAATTTATAAGTATTGCACGCGGGATCTACGCGGCAGATCAGATGGTAAAGATCTCGGATGTAGAAATCGTGTCCGCCGGATCTGTATGCCCGGGAAAATATATCGCGATCGTTTCAGGCGATGTGGCTGCAGTCGAAGCCTCGGTAAAAACCGGAGAAAAATTTGCCGAAGAATTCTTCGTAGATTCCATCATCATACCGAATGTTCACCCCGCAGTATTTCCGGCCATCACAAGTGCAACGATGCCCGATGAGATACAGGCGCTGGGCATTATAGAATCGTTTTCCCTTTCGACAATGGTCATTGCAGCTGACGCGATCCTGAAATCCGCGGAACTGGAACCTATGGAACTGCGACTCGGGAACGGTCTCGGAGGGAAATCCTACTTTACCTTTACCGGAGATGTGGCGGCTGTCCAGACAGGAGTCGAAACAGGAAAAGCAATTGCCTGTGAAAAAGGACTTCTCGTAAATGCAGAGGTGATCCCGTCACCATCAGAAGTGCTGTTGTCATCACTGCTCTGATAGAAATAAAAACGTTTTAGACTGTACCAATACATGAAAGGATGTGAGGGCATGAAAAAATTGATTTGTGCAAAAGAAGTTGAAGCTGTGAAAATGCAGGGGCAAAAAATATTCTATATTGATTGCGATACCATCATCACTCCATCAGCAAAAGATGCAGCGAAAGCTTACGGAATAGAGTTCTCTACCGAAGCCCCTGTCTGTGGAACAACAGCTTGTGAAGCTGCGGCCTGTGAAGGAGGCATCGATCAGAATGTGATCTATACCGTGCTTAAGGCCTTATCTGAAAAAGGACTTTTGAACGGAATGTTCGATGTTCCTTCTGACAAACCTTATGCTTCCGAACATGACGCAAACGGGTTAAAAATCGTTCGCGGCAAAACAGTAAAATATGAAGTACTTGAAACGGGAAATCCGGCTGACAAAGTATTTTATCAGGAAATCATCAATAAGGATGATGGCTGCTCCATGAATGCAGGATTTATTACCATAGAAGGCTGCACCTTTGACTGGGAATGTGCCTGTGAAGAGCTCTACCACATCGTGGAAGGAACACTCACAGTAACGACTGCAGCGAAGATCTACACCGCCCACGCAGGTGACTCGGTATTCTTCCCGAAGGGTGCAAAAGTAGCCTTTGGTTCACCTGACAAGATGAAAGCATTCTACGCTACTTATTAGAAGGCTTGAACAAAGTGGAGGAGGTTTAAAAAATGCAGGCACTTGGATTGATCGAAACGAGAGGTCTCATAGCAGCGATTGAGAGTGCTGATGCCATGCTCAAAGCAGCCGAAGTGAGGCTCCTTGAAAAAACATATGTAGGCGGAGGCTTGGTAACCATCGCAGTGACTGGTGATGTAGGAGCTGTAAAAGCCGCAGTGGACGCAGGCGCAGCGGCCGTTGGGATGATCGATAAGCATTTGCTGCTCTCACAGCATGTGATCCCAAGACCTCATGAAGACATAGACAACATAATGGTATCGGCGATCATCATCGAAGAAGCAGATGAGAAGACCGAAACAGAAAAGATTGAAGAGCTTCCGCAGGAAATTGAAGTGATCGCAGAAAACCCCGAGCCGGACCGAAAGAAAATGTTTGAAGAAATGTTCAAAGCATCGGGACTCAAAAAAACCATAGAAGCTCTCGAGGCACTTAAGGTCACTGAACTTCGAAATCTGGCACGTGAATATAAAGACTTTGGAATCACAGGACGTGCTGTCTCAAAGGCAGACAAGAAGCTCCTGCTTTCCGAATTCAAAGCATATTACGGGCGCAAATAAATTGTCAGCTGCGTTATAAAAAATATCAAATAAATAATAAGTAAGTATGGAAACAAGGAAAGGAGGAATCACAAGATGGAAAATTTTGATTATGACCTGCGCTCGGTACAGGAAGTAAGAGATCTTGCGCGGCTTGGAAAAATCGCGACACTTGAAATCGCGGAATATACTGAGGAGCAGATCGATAAGATCCTTTGCAACATGGTCAGAGTAGCGCGTGAAAATGCAGTTTGCCTCGCCAAAATGGCAGTAGAAGAAACCGGCTTTGGCAAGGTTGAAGATAAAACTTACAAGAACTTCATGGCGTCCGTGCTGGTATATGATGCAATCAAGGATATGAAAACGATCGGTGTGATTCAGGAAGACACAGTTAATAAGGTGATCGATGTTGCGGAGCCGGTTGGTCTGATCATGGGAATCGTCCCTTCGACAAACCCGACATCCACAGCCATCTTCAAATCGATCGTTGCGATCAAATCAAGGAATGCCATCGTCTTTTCACCGCATCCGTCCGCAGCGAAATGCACGCTGAAAGCCGCGACCCTGATGCGTGATGCGGCAATCGAAGCAGGCGCTCCGGCGAACATTATCGGCTGTATTTCTTTGCCGACAGTCGAGGCGACGAATGAGCTGATGAAATCAAAAGAAGTGGCGATCATCATTGCCACGGGCGGCCCCGGAATGGTAAAGGCGTCTTACAGCGCAGGAAAACCGGCACTCGGTGTCGGCGCAGGAAATTCGCCCGCTTACATAGAAAAAACTGCAAATGTACAGAAGGCAGTCAGCAATATTATTGCAAGCAAAACCTTTGACAACGGTACTATCTGTGCATCGGAACAGTCTATCATCGTCGAAGAATGCAATCACGATGAAGTGGTGGCTGAACTGAAAAAGCAGGGCGGCTATTTTATGACAGCAGACGAAACCAAAAAAGTTTGCGCGTTGCTCTTTAAAAACGGTCACAATATGAACGCCAAATTCGTAGGGCGGTCGGCCGAAGTGATCGCAGCCGGAGCTGGTATTTCGATTCCGGCCGGAACAAAGGTATTGATCGGTGAACAGCAGGGTGTCGGACCGGAGTATCCTCTCTCCTATGAGAAGCTCACGACGGTACTTGCCTTCTATACAGTAAAAGATTGGATGGAAGCTTGTGAACTCAGTATCAAACTGCTGCAAAACGGCATCGGACATACGATGAGCCTTCACACAGAAGATAGAGATATCGTAATGAAATTCATCAAAAAGCCGGCCTCCCGTATTCTCGTCAATACCGGAAGCGCCCAAGGCGGTACCGGCGCAAGCACAGGCCTTTTGCCTTCGTTTACATTAGGCTGCGGAACGTGGGGCGGAAGCTCTGTTTCGGAAAATGTGAGTCCGATGCACTTGATCAATATCAAAAGAGTCGCATACGGCATCAAAGACTGCGCGACCCTCGCTTCTGCGGATCCGAGATTCAACTATCCAGAACTCGGTGCGACCTGTACATCGGGAAGCACAGGCTGCGGCAGTTTAAGCCCAGCAGAATATGCGGCAAAGAGCTCTTGTGGCGTCGCAGAGACTGCTCCATGCACCACCTGCAGCGACACGCCTGAAAATGAAAAGCTTTTAAAGCTGATCAGTGAACTTGTAGATGCAATGAAGGGGGCCAACTAAAATGGACAATGGTGAAGCGATACTTAAGCTTTTGATGGATGCGCTAAAGAGCAATATATCCACTCCGGAAGCGGGAGCAGCGACGGATGAGATCCCGGTAGGCGTTTCCAACCGCCATGTTCATCTCTCTCAGGCAGATCTCGACAGTCTCTTTGGGGCAGGGTATCAGTTCACAAAAATGAAAGACCTGTCACAGCCCGGGCAGTATGCGTGTAAGGAAACGGTAACGATTTGCGGCCCGAAGGGTGCCATCGAATCCGTAAGGATCCTTGGTCCGGTAAGAAGCAAAACACAGATCGAGGTTCTCTCAGGCGATTCCTTCAAACTTGGCGTCGTTTCGCAGCCGAGACTTTCCGGTGATCTTGCAGGAAGCCCGGGGATCACGATCATCGGTCCCAAAGGCTCCGTTCAGACGACAGAAGGACTGATCGTCGCACAAAGACACATCCACATGACCCCCGAAGAAGCAAGATGTTATGGGGTTTCGGATGGGCAGACTGTTTCCATAAAGTTCAATGGTCCGCGCGGAGGCATATACAACAATGTCGCCGTCAGAGCAAATGATGCTTCTGCTCTCGAATGTCACATCGACACAGAAGAAGCAAATGCTATGAATATCAATTCGTTATCAAAAATTACAATTATTAAATAAAACATTAGGAGGAAAGAAAAATGAAATTTGATGCATTAGGAATGATTGAGACCAAAGGTCTCGTAGGTTCGATCGAAGCTGCAGATGCCATGGTAAAAGCAGCAAATGTATATCTTATCGGCAGAGAGCTTGTCGGCGGCGGCCTTGTCACCGTTATGGTAAGAGGCGATGTAGGTGCTGTCAAGGCAGCGACTGATGCCGGTGCTGCAGCAGCTCAGCGTGTTGGTGAACTTGTTTCCGTTCACGTGATCCCGCGTCCGCATGCAGAAGTCGAAGCGATCCTTCCCGGAACCGTAAAGGACAAGGAATAAGACCGCAAAAAAAAAGATATCTCGGACTGCACTCCGAGGCTCTCTTCTTTAAGTAAGTTGTAAGAATGAAAACAATGGTAACACTTGAAAAATGCAGACACGAATTTCGTGTCTGCATTTGCGTTTTTGACTTTTAGATTTATGCTGCTATAGATAAAAAAATCAGGCTTTCTCTTTGGAAACATGGATATGCTTTCTATAGGCCTGTGGCGTCATATTCATTTGAGTGCAAAAAACTCTGTTGAAATAAGAGGGATCGGAGAAACCACATTCCAAAGAGATGCGGTAAGCGGGGTA
The DNA here is from genome assembly GCA_964550965.1 of uncultured Oscillospiraceae bacterium. GTDB lineage: Bacteria > Bacillota > Clostridia > Peptostreptococcales > Anaerovoracaceae > STD2-154. Next base: position 3,232 of record CAZKCB010000084.1, on the reverse strand, counting down.
ATTCGTTGTTTCAAGGAGTCTGCACGCATATTGGATCTTGAGATTGATGACATACTCGGTAAAGGCAACACCGACCTCTTTCTTGAATGCATGACTAAAATATTTTGGATTGACGAATACCTTTCCGGCGACCATTTCCAAGGTCAAACGTTCCTTGAAATGATCTTTGATGAATTTTATCGACTCCTCGATAAAGTTTTGCCGGTATTCTTTCGGCTCTTCACTCTTCGATTCGGAAGAACGAGGATGCTCTACGGCTGCTGCAAGCATTCTTTTAAAAAGCTGTTTAAAATCGGCAGGCTTGATCGGTTTCAAAAGGTATTCAAAAACCCGAAGAGAGATCGCCTTTTGCGCATAAGAAAAGTCCGAATAAGCCGATAAAATAGTAATGCAGGCATCCGGAAGAAATTTTCTGATCTCATGGATCGCACTAAGGCCATCCATTTCGGGGATGAGCACATCCATCAGGATAATATTCGGGCGATGCTCCTTTGCCAGTTCAACGGCTTCGAGGCCGCTTTGACAGCTCAGGAGCGTATCTTCAGGTAAAAGCTCCTCCAAAGCCATTTCTTTGAGGAACTCCTGTTCAAGCATCTCATCTTCTACGATCAGGACTACGTTCATCGCTTTACCTCTCAGTGAATTGCGTGGGGATCGTTATAGTTACGGTGCTGCCGCTATAATCAGACTTTACGATACCCAAACCGTATCGATCATCATAATATCGTTTCAAACGTTTGTCCGTGCTGCGGAAACCAAGCCCGGATTTATTATCGGCGTGCTGCTTTATGCTCTGCAAAACATCTTTTGGAAAACCGTTGCCGTTATCTGAAACGGAAATGACGATTTGATTTTTATATTCTTCTGCAAAAATGCTGATCTTGCCTCCGTCCCGCTTTGGACTGATGCCGTGGATCAGAGCATTTTCAACGATTGGCTGGATCACCATATTTGGGATCCGATAAGACTTAATGTGCTCCGACACATCGATGCTGTATTCCAAACGATTTTTGAACCGTACTTTTTGGATATACAGATATTTTTCCACATTGTCCATTTCCGCACCGATGGTATGAAGCTGATCTTCCTGCTTCAAATTGTAGCGAAGCAGATCCGAAAGGTAATAGATCAGTTCCTCTGTCGTATGAGCTTTTTCAAAAAAAGCGATGCGGGCGATGCAGTTCAAGGTATTGAATAAAAAATGAGGATTGACGACCAAGGACATGTTTTTTGCTTCCAAATCGATGATCTTTTTTTCCAATATTTCTTTTTCAATCGACAATCTCGCAACATCTGGATTGGTATTGGTGATGTTTTCGGACAGATCCAGAGCAATGATTTTTGAAAGATGAGCGCATAGCTGCTCATGGATCTTGGCTTTTGCGGATTCTACGGTTTTGAGTGAGGAAATCGCCTTGGCGATGACTTCCAGTTCCGAATTTTTGCCCTCTCTGAGGGATTGGATATCGATGAGATATTTTTGATATTCGGTATCCTCCAAATAGACCTGCATACCGCCGATATAACCCAAAATTTCATCATGGGCAGTAATAGGAAGAAGGATGTTTTGAAGCCCCTGCCTGCATACGAAAGTACCTTCCTCGCCGGCTTTGCAGTGGGCTTGGAAGTCAGGGCACAGATGGTTTTCTTTTTCCTGGCATACATGGGTGCAAAAGTCGGGAGATGGAATAAACTCAAGCAGAATATTTCCGTTTTTGTCTGCTAAAAACAGAGAAATATCAGAGAGAGACAAAATACCGCTATAACGCGTATATAAATTTGATTCGATTAATTTTTTGAGCGGATCATCGCTTTTATTCATGTTTTCGGTACACCTTTTCCGGTTTCTATATATGGGGAGAAAGAGAAAATGATCGAGGGCATATCGCTTGAAAAACATTGCTGATGAAACAAAAAGCTGACTTTATAAGTATAATATAAAATAGTAAAAAAGTAAATAATATGAGTTATCCTTGTAGTGAATACTGATAAAAAAATAAGGCGAAAACACGGGTCACGCGTTTTCACCTTATTTGAAGGAGTGTAGGCAGTTGTCTTCTTATTTGACGGTTGGAAGGATGGCTTCCACATCGTTGTGCGGACGCGGAATGACATGGACAGAGACCAACTCGCCAACACGCTGAGCCGCTGCCGCACCGGCATCAGTCGCTGCTTTGACAGCACCTACATCGCCTCTTACCATGACTGTAACAAGACCGCCGCCGACAAGTTCTCTTCCGATCAGGGATACGTTAGCGGCTTTGACCATGGCATCTGCTGCTTCGATCGAACCTACGAGGCCTTTTGTCTCGATCAATCCTAATGCTTCTAATTTCATTGTTTTTTCCTCCTAAATGGGTTTACTGCGCTTAGATTTGCATATTCTATCAATAGCATTTTTGGTAAATGCGGATCAGCTCTTCCGTAGAAGGCTGTCTGGGATTAGTCGGGGTGCAGCGATCGAGCATTGCTGATTCCGCCATACGCGGAAGTGCATTTTCAAATGCAAGCTGATCGATCCCGAGTATACGAATGCTTTCTTCGATTTCTAGAGCTTTTTTCAGCCGTCCGACTTCCTGTATAAAGTTGGACGCGCCTTCACGAATGGTTCTGGCCGGAAGATGCAGACTTGCTGCCAGCTTTGCATATCGTTCGGCAGCATGGCTGCCTGCGCTTCCCCTCAAGTCGGCGTTGTATTCCATAACGGCAGTGAGCAAAAGAGCATTGGAACGGCCGTGTGCGATATGAAAGGTGCCGCCCATGGCATGTGCCAGACTGTGGTTGATGCCCAGGTTTGCATTGGTAAATGCCATGCCCGCAATGCAGGAAGCATTTTGTACGCGATCTCTCGCATCTGAATCTTCTATGTCTTTATAGAGTATCTCAAGATTTTCAAAGATCAAATGGATCGCTTTTTCCGCAAGGGCGTCCGTGAAATCGGTTGCTTTGATCGAAACATATGCTTCAATTGCATGTACCAGGACGTCAATTCCTGTATCTACGACCACACGCGTCGGTACATGTTTGATGCATGTGGAATCAAGTATTGCAATGTCGGGGGCAATGAGTTCATCGACGATGCAGACTTTTTCACCATCGCCGGTAATCACAGAGCAGTCGATGACTTCGGTGCCGGTTGCGCCGGTAGCAGGAATTGCGGAAACACGGGCGTTGGGGACCATGGCTGCCCCGACACGCCGCTTCAAATTCAGAACCCCGTTCGGCGTGTCGC
>CAZKCB010000083.1:0-8219 GCA_964550965.1 uncultured Oscillospiraceae bacterium | reverse complement strand
AGTTTGTGCCCAAAGCACACTTCTCCGCCGGCCTTGATGACTCGCTCCCGCAGATTTTTTACGACATCCACGAGGACATCTGTGCCTATGTGCGGTTTTGCATCGTATGCGATATTTGCCGGAGCTCCGGCTTTTACAAATTGTTCGAGCACCCACTGGATCCTCGGATCTTTCGTTCCGGTGTTGAGTTTGCCATCCGAAAAAGTCCCGGCTCCGCCTTCACCAAACTGCACGTTGCATTCGGGATCAAGCTCTCCCTTTTTCCAAAAAGCATCTACCTTTTTCTTTCTCTCGGCAACCTCGCCTCCCCGTTCTATCACGATCGGTGAAAGCCCGGCCTCTGCAAGGATGACCGCCGCGAACATTCCTGCCGGTCCAAATCCTACGACCACGGGCCGCACACGGTCCTCTGTTTTTTCTATTTTGAGGATCTCATAAACAAAGCGTTCGGAGATCGCCGCATCTTTATTATTTGAATTCAAAAGTACAAGGCTTTCCTGGGCCTTCGTGGAAACTTCGACCGTATAGATATAGTGGATATCCTTGTTTTTTCTCGCATCAAGGGATTTTTTCCGGATCACGAGATCTGTGATCTCAGCCTCGCCGATTCGCAGGGCCTGTGCCGCTTTTTCGCGCAGTGCTGTTTCTTCCTGTCCCAAAGCGAGACAGAGATTTCTTATTTGTATCATTATTTTACCTTTCACAATGTTTGGCGGCTGACATTTTTCTGTTTTTGATCTTAATTCGTCTTTATCACGATGAGTTCCGTTGGTTCACTGCCGTCATTGCCAAGCTCGGACAGGCTGCCTTTTGAGATGTTGAGCACAGAGCCTTTCTCATAGGCGGTTCTCGGAGAGTCATCGACCGACACGGTAAGCGTGCCCCGAAGGATCACGATATGAACGTTTGCATCCGTGGGATGCTTTTCGAAAAATTTACCTGTGGGTATTACCACATGATTCATTAAAAGATTTTCATCTTTGAATACGTTTTCGAATGTTTCGCTGTCTGTCAGCGTGTAATTGAATACCTGGAACATAAATACCTCCTCTTACTATCACGGTTACGATTCATTTGTCAATGCGGAAGACGACAGAGTAACGATCATACCATCCCTCACGTCATTTGCAACTACGACTCCTGCTCCAATCATGGCATAGGAACCGATCGAAACCTTCTTTTTCACAATGCTTCCGGTTCCAACATGTGTATAGTTTCCGACGCTGACCGCTCCGGTCAAAATCGCATTTGGTGCAATGTGGACAAAATCTCCAATACGGCATTCATACTCAACAATAGCTGCCGTGTTTACGATCGTGCCGTTTCCGATCTTTACATCTGCATTGATGACCGCATTCTTTCCAACGAAAACGCCTTCTCCAAGCTCTGCATAGGAACTGACAGCGGCACTTGGATCAATGATGTTTGGTATTTGAAATCCATATTGCTTCAACTCCTCGTAAAATTTGATGCGCATCGCCGGATTTGCGGTACTCCCCACCGCAAAAAAAGCGTGTCTATATCCTTGCCGAAAAAGGCTCGGCAAATCCTCGTCTACACCCACGATCGGAATTCCAAAAATCGAATCTCCATTTTCGGCGCCTTTCTCAACAATACCGATCATCGCATATTCTCTTGTCGGAAGCAGGGAATCAAGAACCGACTTGCAGTGTCCACCCCCGCCGATCAATAGCAGTTTTTTCACCATAGGAGTTCCCTTCTTTCTGTTTACACTATCTTTTCTTTCTTCTTGTATTTCCGGGGCGGCATCGCCTTGCGCCTCTACAATATGAGAGCCTTGATTTTATCATTTTTGATGGGGTCTGTACTACATCTTTTACTTGTTCCCTGAGTTTTTGATTGATTAACTCTATTTCATAATGATTTGTTCTATAATAGTCATCGTTTTTTCTATTGGAAACCTCTGCTTTTATTATCCTTACTATGGCTATAAATATAATCAAAAATAAGACAAGAACCAGAACAACATATATAACCATTTTTATAATAAAGTCTTCAACACGCGCAGAAGAAGGAACACTTAAAAACGAACCGAAATTTAATTTTCTCGTACCTTCTTCAGCACAGAAAAAAATAAAGCTTGTAAGCAAGGCCAACATAATTGATAGATAGCTTGTTTGAACAGATGCAACAACATATTCAATGTGGTTTAATCGGTTTATTACTGTCTCCACAGTAAGCTCCTGCGAATATTCACTTTTTATGAACGCACACATTTCGCATCTCTGCTCACCATATGAAAGCGCTTTGTTCTTTTTTAAGCTTTTTACCTTTTTTGAAATTACATTTGTCAGGTCATCTTTCTTTGATAGCATGTCAATTGTCACTCCTTAAAACGCAGTGGAATAAACCGCAAAACTAACTTGTTCGCCGAACTCATTTCAGTTCCTCCATTAACTTCTTCATGATCGGTATATCTGCCGAAGCCCAATCCAAAGACTCTAATTTATGTGGGTTTAACCATATATGGTCGTTGTGTTCTTTTCGCGTAAAGACACGATGAGAAAGATTACAAAAATAGCTATGCATCGTAATCGAAAAATCGGGATATTCGTGCTCGACAGTCATAAAAAATTGTTCAGGCTGAATAGCGAGATCAAGGTCCATTTCTTCTTTGAGCTCTCTGCTTAAGGTTTGCTCAAAGGTTTCTCCCTCCTCAACTTTTCCCCCTGGGAACTCATACTTATAGGACAGGTAGCTGAATTTGTTTTCACTACGCTGCATGCATAAGATTTCTCCGTTTTCCATAAGAATCGCTGCTGTTACGATCAAGTGCTTCATTGCTTACATCCTTTTGTTTTTATTCACAATAACTTATGATTTAGACATTAAAGCTTTTTTTCATAATCTTTCTCTAATTATAAACCTTAATACGCATTTCACGCCATTCCTTTATGTATAACGCTGGGATTGTTTCCATTCGGTTTTCTTCTTTTTTGATTATATCAGATTTCTTCTTCTCACAAAAATAAACTCTATATTGTGCTCAGCTCCATCGACATTTTCTTTAATCGCATTTATAGTTGCTATTTTAAAAAAAGAGCACTCCGCCTTAGCTTTGTGCCCTTTGTATATTTACTATTCTTTTTTGCAATATTCTTCAATTGCTTGACTAATTAATACTGCCGTTCCTTCTCCGAACTTATCCATATTCGCTTTAAATCTTTCGTCTGCAATATACATTTTTCCAAGTTCCGCAAGAATCTCTTTTGTACAATCATAGTATGATTCTGTGATCCATTGCTGCCACTTCATTACTGCCTTCTGCACTTCCTCTGAGGCAGGATCTTCTCCCAGATGCTTTGCAAACAGTTTTAGGATTTCATCCATATTCTCTATTACCGATTCCCAATCTTCTTTTTTATACTTTGCAGTTTTTTCTTTACTTTGTGCATATGCCGCTGTATTTCCCCACTTCTGGTCTACCTCTTTTGCATATTTTCCCTTTGCCTCTTCAATTTCAGTCATATCAAATTCTTTAAAACTCATAGTGTTATCTCCTTTTACGTTCGCATCTAAAAGACGAATTAATTGATCCAGCCGCTTTCTCTTCATTTTCAACAATTCTCTCTGTCTTTTCAATGCATCATCTTTGTTGTATTCGGAGGCATTCATGATTTTTACAATCTCTTTTAATGGGAAATCAAGTTCACGATAAAATAATATCTGCTGTAATCTTTCTGCCGCAGCTTCATCGTAATATCTATAACCGTTATCACGCAGTACTTCACTTGGCTTAAGCAAGTCTATTTCATCATAATAATGAAGTGTGCGACCACTGACTCCTGATAATTTTGCCATTTCACTGATTGAATATCTCACTTTAACGACCTCCAATAAGAATGCTACACTATGACGTTGCGTTAGAGTCAATGCGTTTATTCCAGTAACTTTTTATTTTGACTTGCAATTCTTTAGATTCAATTCCCCTACCGGTATTTCTCCCCGCACTGCAAACACTTATCCCGGTGGACGCAAAGCGTGGCACCGCAGTTCTTGCACTTCCACTTTTCTTCTTCACTGGCGAGAAAAGCCTCAAAGCCCTTTTCTTTTATTTGATTCAGGGTCGTGATCGGACTGTAGTTATATTTTGTCGTATAGCGCTTTTCGAGGTCTTTTAAATTTCTGCACGGAAACTTCGGACATTCAAAGCAGTAGGTAAATTCGGCTTTTGCATGCTCTTCGCAGGTTTTCTTTTTACAGACACGGCAGCTCGGACGTTTTTCTTCGTCAGGTCCAAGACAGCCGGCGCATGTGTTTTTCTCACGAAGGTAAGCAAGACAAACAGCGCAGTTGATCCCGCAGGGCGCGATCAGTTCTTTGGTAAAGGTCATAACGATCCGCCTCCTTTTTACTCGAGCTTATTCTTTTCTGCGCGTTTTTTTAATTTCTGCGCATACATTTTTTGATCTGCCGCTTTGATCAATTCGTTGGTATCTCTTTCGCTTTCTTTGTCTACCGCCACGATCCCATAGCTGAACTCATGCTTGAAGGGCTTGGCTCCGGTTTTGTCATATTCGTCGAGTTTTTCAGTGATCCTCTTCATGATTTGATCGGCGTCTTCCTCACGGCATCCCGGGAATATGATAAGAAATTCGTCCCCGCCCATGCGGCTGAGAAGGTCAATGTTCCTTATAGACACTTCGATTGCGGAAACGATCGTCTGCAGCATCGAATCACCTTCTGCATGCCCGTAGCTGTCATTTACGTGTTTTAAGCCGTCTACATCGAGATAGCAGAGCGCCAAAGCGCCATCCTTTAGAGGTGCCAGCATCAGCTCTTTTTCAAGTATCATGATTCCTGTTCTTCGGTTTGGAACCCCTGTCATCGAATCGGTAAATGCATAGAATTCAAGCTTGCTCTGGTAGCTTTTCAGCTTTTTTTCGGCTTCGATCCGTGGGGTTATGTCGTTGAAAAGAATAACGGTTCCTTCATATTTTTCACTGAAGTCCAGCATTTTCTTGAATTTTATAATATAGGTCCGTTCACCGACTTTTGTGTTCATCGTCTTTTCTATCGAAATTTCGTTCTGTTTTAAATCGGCAAAGCTCAAAAGCTCTTCATTCAACAGTTTCAACGGCTCATCGAGACTCTTGGTGTTGTAATAATTTGTCCCGGGAACCACAGGTTCATTGAGAAACATCTCCGCGGCCTTGCTGTTGATGTTTTCGATTTTATTTTCCGTATCGACGAGTATGATGGGGTCGTAAATACTTTCAAATACCGTAAGGTACTTGTTCTTTTCGTTTGTCATTTTTCTGTTTTCCGCCTGTAGTTCTTCGATCTTCTGTTTTTCAGACAATCCCGACCATTCGATTATAAAACCCAGCTCCACATGATCAAAATACCTTTTTATATATTGGCAGAAATAGCGTTTTTCTTCTGCCGAAAAATCGCTTTCTTCTACAAGATCGAGATACGCTTGCTGATAATATTTCATAAGTGCCAAAAACATACCAATGGTAATTCCGCGCGAGCGATGTTTTTGAGCTTCTTTGATTCCGAACTCTGCAATCTCGTCCTCGCCGAAATCGTCTTCCGGCCGCATTTCAGGTATTTCTTCCGTTTTCCGCGCCACCTTAAGCAAGGCTTCGGAAAGTCCCGCGATCGACATTCGCCAAGCCTCTTTTAAGGTAGAGGTATATTGCACATAGCCCTGCTGCTTTGCATACCCCAGTATTTTTTCCATCAGGATTTCTTCGCTTTCGGAGATCAATTTGATGAATTTCTGCATATCCAATGTGGTTCTCTCCTTTTCTATCTGCTTTTCGTTTATAGTTCGCTTATTATACCCAATTTCTTTCATATTATTCTATTATCGCTTGACAGCTGAGGTTTACTTCGATAAACTTGGTTTATCACAATAGACCATTCAGCTTAGAAAAGGAGACAACATGGAAGCCTATAAATTGGCGGACGGGGAATACCGTTTTGCGGATCTCGTCTGGGAGCACGAACCGATCAACTCCACCTTGCTTACGAAGCTCTCGCGGGAACGCTTGGGCTGGCAGAAAGCAACGACTTACACCGTGCTGCGAAAGCTTTGCGAACGCGGTATCCTCAAAAATGAAAATGCGCTTGTGTCTTCCCTTGTAAAAAAAGAACAGGTTCAGAAATTTGAAAGCGAAGCGCTTTTGGAAAAAAGCTTTGACAATTCGCTTCCGGCTTTTGTTGCCGCCTTTTTAAAAGATAAAAAGCTCACTAAGACCGATGCGGAAGAGATTCGGAAGATGATCGAGGAGGCTTGCAATGACACCCATTGAAACGTTTTTCCTAAAACTTCTCAGTATGAGCCTTGGCGCTTCACTTGTTGTTGCTGTTGTTTTGCTTCTGCGCTTCACAATGCGGCACTTGCCTAAAATCTACGCTTACTGCCTTTGGCTTATCGTTTTCCTGCGCTTTTTGTGCCCTATAACGATACAGTCTGCACTTTCACTGATCCCGGTAAAAACCGATGCCATCATCTATAAGGGCATCACCGCAGCGACGCCTTATGTGAATACGGGCATCCCGACGCTTGACAGCGCAGTTGTCCAATCGATTTCCGAAAACAGCGCACCGACACCTTATTCGAGCATTGACCCGATGCAGATCTATGTTGGCCTAGGCTCCTTTGTTTGGAGTGCCGTCCTGATTTTGGTCCTTTCGTATGCGGTCTTCAGTTTTCTTCGTTTGAAAAAGAAACTTCGGACAGCGACGCTCGTATCCCCCGGGATTTACGAAACAGACCAGATCCAAAGTCCCTTTTTGCTTGGGATCATTCGCCCCAAGATCTACCTGCCGCTTGGTCAAAGCGACAAGGAACGCGCTTATGTGATTGCCCACGAAAAGGCTCATTTAAAAAGAAAAGATCACCTCGTAAAGCCGCTCGCGTTTTTGGCCGTTGCTCTGCATTGGTTCAATCCGCTTGCCTGGCTGAGTTTTTATCTGATGACAAAAGATATGGAAATGGCCGTTGACGAAAACGTGATGCAAAGTTCTGAGGAAGACATTCGCGCGGAGTACTCGAATTCCTTATTATCCGTTTCCATGAAGCAAAGCGGTCTGTTTGTCCCTCTGGCTTTTGGCGAAAGCAATACCAAAGCGCGTGTCAAAAACGTTTTGAACTTCAAAAAGCCTTCCGGCTGGATCTGCCTGATCGCAGCAGTCGTAATCGTTGCGGCAGCCGTTACGCTCCTCACGACTTCCGCGGCTCATCCGAGCGACGAAAAAAAGGAAGCCAACGGTTCTCAAACGCAAATTCTTGCTGACGAGCAAGCTCGGCTCGCGTTTTTCTCGGAAAACCGGACGCCCTATATCGGAAACAACAGCAAGGTCATAGATCTTGTATGGTCTTTGCCGAACCCGGATCCGCTTGTGACTTATGAAAGCATTTCGCTTGAAACGGACGCCGAACCTTACGGACTCAATGTCTATTACACCTTGAAACCCGGAAAAACGTACACAGACCTCAGCAGCAAGGCGGACGGCATTCTTTTTTCCAACGCCGCATTCCTTTTTGCAACGATCGAAAACATGGACAGCTGCAGCTTCCAGATAAAAAACAACGGGGATGACACTACGCTGACCTATGAACGAGAAGATTTTGAGGCGCGGTTTGAAGGTGCTTTGTATCCGTATTCTGAAACCCCGGAGAAACTGGCGGTGTTGAATTCAAAAATAAAGGATTATCTCGGTTTCCTCGAGGATATCAAGTCAAGCATGCCTGAAGGCGACTTTATGAAAAGGCTTCAAAGCGTAAGCTTGGAAGATCTGAAACATGGAACAACAACCGATGAAGCGGGTTGGAAAACGGGCATTTCCTTATTAGCAGAGCTGCCAGAAGAGGATATTGCCGTTTATGGATACAACGGCGATGACTATCCCGGCCGCGGAGTGATCATCGAAAAAAACAAAACCCTGAGCTATTTCGATATCAGCTATAATGACCCGGAAACCTTTCCGACAAAATTATATTCTTATGATTATGACAAAGACGGCGTAAAAGAGCTCGCTATGGTGATCCATTTCGGCGGAGGCACGGGCGTTTCGATAGAACAACTCTTTGTCTTTGAAGAAGGCGATCACGACACACTGCTTACACACAGTTTTTCGGATGTGGATTACACTGCAAAGATCAAGGCAAGGGTAAGCTATAAGATAGCTGAAGATGGAAAAACGATCACCATTTTTGATGGTGACAAGAAATTAAAAGATGG
>CAZKCB010000082.1:0-8246 GCA_964550965.1 uncultured Oscillospiraceae bacterium | reverse complement strand
TCGCCGATCTCCAGCCGGCGAGCGACGCGACTGCAGCGACAACGATTAAGGCGACACGGATTGGCACGTGTCTGGAGCAGCGGGATCGAAAAGGCGGCTTCATCATCGGACTCTTCGAATTTCGGCGTTGTAATAAGTACCCATCATCGCGCCAAACGGATTCAGATGGGAGACTCAGGTCAGCGCCCGGATATCTTCGTTCGCGGCTGCCAGGCGTGAGGCGAGTGTCTTGACGATGAACAGCTGCTTTTCGTCCGGCTCGGATAAGATCGTGTGGAATGTCGTTACTACGGGCATTTTGAGCTTGTCAAAAAGATCGAGCAGGTATTCTCCTCGCTCACCTCCATAAATTCCATATTCATGCTCTATGACCAGCAAATCAATATCGCTGCTGTTCAATTTCAAAGCCAATTCTTCGTAATCTTTGCGTTCACTTTGCCAAATGCTGTCTTTCACTTTGCTGTCATAGCTGTCTGAAAGCGAATTACCGACTGCAATGACTGCAGTTTCAACAGTTCCAACATCGTCTATTGCTGTTATAAGATCTTGCGTAAATGTAGCCAAACCGCATTCGCGGGGCGGATAAGTGCTTAAAAATGCTATCTTCCAATGCTTCATATCGAGTAACATAGAAGCTCCTTTCTGCTGCGCGCCTTATTGATTTTGTTTACAACAAGCTCGCTTGCGAACCATAAGCGGGATCAGATTTTGGCGGATGGGCAAAATGCGTTTTTCTTGGAGCTGCGGGGGTCTTCGTAAGAACAGCATTTAACAATTTCTTGCCGCCGCCGACATGAACTCCATCCCAAACAACGCTGTTGATCACCATGCTGAAGCCTCCAATGGAAGCATTGTTTCCAATCACGCACTTGTGAAGATATGTTTTTTCTCCGATCGTGACATTGTCTCCGATATAGACCGGACCCTGGATCTTGGCGTCGGGGTGGATGCGGACATTCTTGCCGATGTATGTTTGATTGTCGGAAAAACCGCATTCAATTAGATTGCATTTCCCGTTCATCACATCCATATGAGCCTGGACGTATTTCTCAATCGTTCCAATATCCATCCAATAACAGTCGCTCTTGTAAACGGCGATCCTTCCGCCTTGTTCGAGAATTGAGGGAAACGTATGTCTTTCAACGGATATGACACGTTCGCTGGGAATCTCATTCAGGACTTCGGGTTCAAAAATATAGATGCCTGCATTGATGGATTTGGAGACGATGGCATTCGGACTCGGCTTTTCAATAAAAGATTTTGCCAGCCCGTTTTCATCTGTTTCGATCACACCGTAAGCAGACGGATTTTCCACCTCGGTCGTCGCAATCGTAACAAGAGCCTTGCTGCTCTTATGCAGTGTAAGCATTTCGGGAATGCTGATATCACTTAGAATATCCGAGTTAAAAACCAAAAACGTTTCGTCAAATTCGGCAGCAGCCATTTTTATTGCTCCGCCTGTTCCAAGAGGAAGGTCTTCGACGATATATTTGATCGTTAAACCCATTGTTTCGCCGCCGCCAAAATAGTTCTTAATAAAATTTGCCTGATAACAGCTGCTGATGACTATTTCTGTAACCCCGCTTTTTTTTAGGTTGATCATGGTTCGCTCCAGAAGCGGTTTGTTCATGATCGGAACCATGGGCTTTGGCAAATGATCTGTTAACGGCTGAAGCCTGACACCTTTGCCGCCGGCAAGAAATAGTGCTTTCATACGTTTCTCCTTACTTGAATGTTCTTTCATTCAATGTTCAATCTAACAAAGTATTTGGTGAATACTTATAGAAATCCAAAGCACCCTTTGCCATACAAAGCGTGATCAGATTCGTATATTGTGCGATGCGATACTGTGTCTTTATGGTTTCGTCGGCTGTTTCTTCGGGCATTTTGACACGGATATCTTCAACTTTCAAAGGTTCTTCTTTACTTGCCAGGGTAATGGCTTCTTCAAATTTTCGTGTCATGTACCTTATGATCTGATAGAGTGTCTGATACGTGTTTTCGAGTCCGATTTCGTCGATCATCGGTTTTAAAATATCATGAAAGAGCAGCTTGATCTTGCTCAAAGGTAAGATGGGCTTGAACATATCGACTAAAATGTAATAGATGATCTGTTCTCTTGTATAGTAAGAAAAATTAGTGTTTTTGATTTCATGACCCTCTGGCAAAAGGTTTTCCTTCAAATAAGATAAGAACATTTTCCTCGTGATCTCAATATTTACTGAGCGAAGATACTTTTCAACCTTGGAGTAGTTTACGTGCCCCGGGACTTTTTGGAGATCGATGATCTCGTATTTTTTTTGAACACTTGACGAAATCCCGGCCACTACTTCCCTGAGTGCGGTATCAAAGAGTTCCTGCTGTTTGTCGTCAAATCCTTTTGCTTGTGTGCTGTCCATAGTCAAACCTTCCTTTTGATTTATTACCTCTTGAGTTTTGTACAGAAAACTATTGCAGATATAAAACCATATGGTGAGACATAAAGGTGACGCCATATGGTTATACTATTAATAATAGAGCTTAGCACCAGTTTTGTCAATGTATTTTGAAGTATTAATAAAGGGCTCCATGAGAAAACACATTTCCATTAAATAGGTAAACCCACTTCGAAATAAGAAAAAACAGAAAAATCAAAAAAATGCTTGCCTAATCAATTTCAGCGTGTTAGACTAAACGAGTCCTAGCAAAGAGTTAGGTGGTGGATTTATATTTTTAAACATTCTCTCTTACTTATTTTGGAGAACGGTTTGTAGAAAAATAGAAGGTCCGATTTAATTATGGAGGGAAAAAAACATGGAAGACAAAACATTAGTATGCAAAGATTGCGGAGCCACATTCACATTTACCGCGGGTGAACAGGAATTCTACAAGGAAAAAGGCTTTGAAAATGAGCCGCAGAGATGCCCTGAGTGCAGAGCTGCAAAGAAAAGACAGAGAAACAACAGCAACTATAACAATAGATAGTAGTTGGGTCTGTCGTAAACGAGAGTTTATAAACAAAAAGCAGGTTAATAACCTGCTTTTTTTATGCCATGGATCAAGAGGAAAGGGATCGCTGCCATTTTAGTGCTTCAAAGTACATGGCACTGTATTTGTCTTCGGTCAGTTTGTGATCATTGATAAAATAATCGATCTGCCCCCACTGGCCTTTTTCAAAAGCGAGAACCGAATCAAGCGCAATTCGCATTTGGTTTTGTTGCCCGAGAAGAGCCTGTTTCACATTCTCCTCCAAAGGAAGCTGCTCTACGATCGTTTCCATGCTTTCGTTCAGGATCGCATCAAGTGATGAAAAAATACCGGTGATAAAATAATCCGGCTCCTCTGCGTTTCTTCCGATTTCCTCTGCAAGCAGCGAAAGCATGCGACCTCTGACGATCGAAGTTTTGATCAGCTCAAAATTTTCTTTTGTCCGGACACCTTGCAGCAAAAGCAGATGTGCCCACTGCCGAAGGCTCGATAGCCCGAAACGAGCCAGAGCATGTTTTATGGACTTGATCGGATAGCGCGCTCCGTAAATGACGGAATTTGAAACTTTCAGGAGCTTATAGGAAAGCCCCAGATCTTTTTGGATGATACCCGCAATCGTATCAAATTTGGGTTCTTCCTGGCGCAGCTCCTGTATGATGTAAAGCAAAGAGGTGTTTAAGGAATCGATGTTGATCCCATTGACCATAACCGGTTTGCTGAAAAAATAGCCTTGAAAAAGAGAATAACCCATCGAGATCGCTTTCTCATATTCGGCGACCGTTTCGATCCGTTCTGCCAAAAAGAGAGTGTTCTTCTTGTGACGATGGATCAACTTCTCTTGCTCTTTCAGATCTGAGTTTGGATACTCCAGTTTTACGATATCTGCAAATTCGATCAAAGGGGTTTGTCCACCGCCGTCGGGGTGCATTACAAAATCGTCAAGCGCTAATGTATAGCCTTCTTTTTTCAATCGCTGGCATGCGGCGATAACCTCGGGGGTCGCTTCGACCTGCTCGAGGATTTCGATAATGACTTTTCCCTTCGGAAGAATGCTTGGAATTCCCTGCTCAAGAAAAGCCTGCGAGAAATTGATAAAGGCTTTCGTGCCATCGACCAATTCATCAAAACCAATAACAAGAAAAGCATTTGTCAGAACAGAGGCTGTTGAAAAGTCTGCATCAAAGCCTTCGTAAAAATTATTTTCGCTCTTTCTATATAAAAGTTCATAGCCGTAAAGATTTCTATTTGCATCAAAAATAGGCTGTCTTGCCACATATACATTCACGTCAGTTTCTCCTTCGGTCGATTAACTTTTTCAAAAAAGTAAAGTAGAGATGTGAAAGAATATTCATATAAAGATTTATTTTATTATATTATATACCGCAATTGTCTTTTCTTAAAAGTCTTTTTTAAAAAAGCGTTTCAGTGAAGAGGGAACATTTTAAGAAGAAAGTCAAAAGACGATAAAAAATATTGTTTTTTGTAAAGACAAAGCACGAGATATAACGTATACTTAAAGTGATAAAAAAATAACAAGAAAGAAAAAGGGAGCCCAAGAAAGAATTGAGCTGATTGATTGTTATCACCAGAGTGTAGAGCAAAAAAAGGATGGAAAAAAGTGAACAACGCAATCATCGAGACAAACGAAGAAAAATGCATGGGTTGCAACAAGTGCGTTGCGATGTGCCCTGTAAATGCAAACAATGCAAAAATCGTTGACGGACAGAACAAGATCTTTATCAACGATGTAAGATGCATCCACTGCGGGGAGTGCATCAAAGTTTGTGATCACGATGCCAGAACTTTTGCGGATGATACCGAAGAATTCATGGAGCGCCTCCGGAAGGGCGCCAGGATCTCTGTTTTGGCAGCACCCGCAATTCGTAACAACTTTGACGACTATCGTAAGCTTTTTGGTTTTTTAAAGCAGCAGGGTGTTCCTGCGTTTTATGATGTTTCGTTCGGTGCCGATATCACCACATGGGCTTATTTAAAGGCGATCAAGGAGAAAAATCTTTCGACGGTCATTGCACAGCCCTGTCCTGTTATCGTCTCTTATATCGAACATTTTAAGCCCCAATTGATCCCCTATCTTGCGCCGATCCATAGCCCGGCACTGTGTGCCGCGGTTTATCTGAAAAAGTATCGCCGCATTTCCGACGAGATCGCGTTTTTGTCTCCATGCATCGGTAAGGTTGTAGAATTCAATGACGAAAATACGGAAGGCCTGATTCGATATAATGTTACTTATTCAAAACTCAAAGAGTATATGAAGGAACATTCGATTTCGCTTGGCGGATATCCTGTGACCGATTTTGACGAGAGTCCCTGCGATCTCGGCTTTACGTTCAGCCGACCGGGCGGATTGCGTGAAAATGTAGAATACTACGCAGGAAATGATGTCTGGATCAGACAGGTCGAGGGGATCGAGGAGGCTTGCCATTACCTTGGTGAGTATGAAGAACGCGTGCAAATCGGCAAAAAAATGCCTCTGCTCGTCGACATTTTGAACTGCAAGCATGGCTGCAATCAGGGAACCGCGACTGAAGATGACACATACATTGATGACGTGGATTATCGGACAAATCAAACGAAGAAAGAATTTCTTGCACAAAACCCTGAGCCCAAAGGACTGCGTACCTTTGCCGAATTTGACAAAAATCTTTCGCTGGATGATTTTGTACGAAACTATACAAATCACAGTCATAAGGTCACCAACGCAAGTGAATACGAAATACAGACCGTATTTGAACAGCTTGGGAAAGACACAGAAGCACTTCGCAAGGTCAATTGTTTTGCATGCGGTTACGGAAGCTGTCACAAGTTTGCAACGGCTGTCGCAAATGGCAACAATGATGTTGTAAACTGCATCAATTACTCAAGAACAAAACTCAAGAACGGCAGAGAGGAATTCGATGTGCTTTTCCGCTCTTTGGAGGAGCAACTCGCCCAGATGAATCAAAAACTAGATGCCGTAAAGAGCTCTGCAACGAACCTGAATGCGATCGCGATGCAGACAAAGATCATATCGATCAACGCAAGCATCGAATCTGCTCATGCGGGGCACTATGGAGATGGATTTGCCGTTGTAGCACAGGAAATAAGAAGTCTGGCAAACAAATCGGAAGAACTGATCGGGAACAATCAGGAAAGCCAAACCAGTCTTGTTCGTGACATACAGACGTTTGAGAAACATATCAGTGACATCAAGGAAAAGATCGATATTGCACTCGAATAGGAAAGAAATCACTAAAAATATGCTTCTGATAAAAAAAAATCAAAAAAAACCCAAAAAAAGCTAAACTTTTTCTCGAAAAAACCGAAAACAAGATTGAGAAAGATAATCAGAGGTAACATTATGGGCATTACATCAATAGCAGGTGCGACAAAGCCTCAAAGCAGCTATGAATTTCCTGATTATCAGGAAAAAATAGAGCAACTGCAAAAACAGATCGAAAACCTTCAGGGCAGAGTTGGAAAAGTCAATGAAGGCGAAAATGAAGCTGAAGTCAAACAACAACGAGTTGAAATGATTCAGTCACAGATTTCGCAGATTCAGACTCAGATCCAGCGTCTCGAAAGCATGGAATCCAGCCGGAATGTAAAAGAAGTCGCGGCAGATGCAATCGAGGAAAACTTGCTGGCTCCGGAACGCGTAGCATCCGAGGTAACGACTGAGAATAAAAACGAGAAAAGCGATAGAAGCGTTTCTGAAACCAAGCTTGATATTCTGGTTTGAACTTTCGACTGATGTGGCTGAAATTGATCTTGCTGAAAAGAAACCAGAACTGAATTATAAAAAAACAGACCCTACGGCCCGATGGATGTCGTGATCGTGGTCTGTTTTTTTTTGTATTAAAACCAGGAACGATTTCCTACTATCGCCTCAAATTCTCGTGTGTCAACACCGATTTGTTCGAAGGTCTTCGGAAAAAATTCCGCCACGACAGGTTCTCCTAAAAGGATCCATGCATAATGCTGCGCAATATGAACGCAGGAAACGAGTTCCGTATTGATAACACTTGGATCGAAGGGGCTGTGGTGATAAAGAGAAACTTCGGTAATGGGGAAAGGAAGTCCCCACCAGACTGCTAAATATCCCCCGACTTCCTGATGAGTCACGCCGAACTCTTCTTTTTCAAGGCCTAAAATGGAGACCGAAGATCTCCATGAATTACGGATGAGTTTTGCATAACGATCCAGATAATTCTGTATGAGGACAAGAAGCCCAATATTATGCAAAAGCCCTGCAGAATAAGCTGTTTCAGGCATTTTTTTCTTAAGCATTTCATCATATAAAAAATGAAGCAGCTTGCTTGTGAGCAGGCTGTGTTTCCAAAAACGTTCGGCCCAGACCCGCTCATTTTCATCGAGTTGCTTTGTGTCGAGGATCAATGTCGAATAAATCAAGCTTTGAATGTTCTGCAAACCGACATAGATAGCGGCCTGCTTCACAGAACCCGTATGAAGTCCATAAAAAGCAGAATTAGCAACGTGCAAAAGCCTCGTTGCGATGGAAGGATCCCTTTCTATGACCTCGGCGATCTCAAGGATATCTTCGTCATGTTCGATCATTTCGAGGATTTCCTGATAGACTGAGGAAATGGTCGGAAGGCTTTCCAAATTATTAAAAAGTACAAGTAAATCTGCAGAACTCAAATGATCTGCAGTTTCAAGAAGCTGTTCGATCGAATGAAGCAGCTCAGTATTGTTCCATGGTTTGAAAATATAGATCTGTGCAATGTTGTGCAGAAGTGCCTTGAAAATCGTTTTTTCATCAGAGTATCCGCTTAAAATGATACGGATCACAGCAGGATATTGCTCTTTGACTTGCGAGAGAAACTCATAACCGTCCATAAACGGCATCCGCATATCGCTAAGAACAAGATCCACCTTGTGGATCTTCATGAGAGCTAAAGCATCTTTACCGTTTTCAGCAGTCAGTACTTCTATCTTTGTATCGAAAAACAGTCTGGACAAGGACTTTAAAATAGGGACCTCGTCATCAACAATCAATATCGTCTTCATAAAACGCCTTTCTATCGCCAATCATCCCTCCCTAAAATATGGGTGAAAGTTTTAATCCAAGATGGAAAGTTCGACAGCCAGGGTGTCATTGACTTTGGAAATGGAAAGAGCGATTTGAGAAAGTGCGAGCACTTCTTCTAAAACGCTGCGAATGAAATCGATTTTGACATCAAGAACAGAAGATTCACTCGAAACATCGGAATCGACGCCAAGTTCGGCATTTGGAGAAACAATAGCGACTTTAAAATGTT